>JAVEWB010000073.1:0-8594 GCA_034004765.1 Anaerolineae bacterium | reverse complement strand
CCGATGGTGCCGGTCTGCGGGGTTGCCAGGGCAACGTTGTCGTAGGCGAAGACCACTTCGTACTCACCGACGCCGTCACTGGGCTGGCGGCTGAAGACGATGTTCATATCCAGGCTGTCGGTCGCCGCGTTGCCTGTGGGGGAGATATTGTCATACTCTATGACCATCAGACTGCCGCCACCTGCGCCCGCGATGGTGATGCCGTAAAGGCTCGTAGCGCTGTAGGTGACGATGAAATCGCGCCACAGCCCGGCGGCGAAGTTATTGGGAGCCGCGGCGTTCGGGATGGCGACGTTCGCCCCGCTGTTCGTCGGTGCCGCATCGGCGGGAACCAAATAGCCGTTGTCGGTGAAGTAGAGCGAATCGTAATCGGTTCCGAAGAAGGCAAACGGATCGCTGCCGCCGTAATACTCGTCGACGTGCTGGACGATGGCATCGCCGGACAGACTGGATCGAGGCATGATGCCGTAGCCGGCTAGATCGACGTAGCCGCCAAAGCCGGTGTCGCATAAGGCGTCATCCATGTTGGTCGTCATGATGTACTGGCGGTCTGCCTGGACCGGGATGACCCAGACCAACTGGTTATCATTGATGTGGGTGGGTTCGATGGAGGCGGAGCCGGGGACGTAACTCATGCCGGCGGGCAGCGTATCGGTCAGGATGTAGCTGGCACTGCCCCCGTTGTACGTCATGGCAACCGGGTCGGGGTTGATGGTAATGATGTAGGGAACCGTGTCGCCGGGCTCGACGTAATCTGAGACCTCAGCTACTTTGACCACATCATCGGCCAGCCGGTTCAGCGTGACCTTGACCTCGTTCATTGCCATGCCATTGCAGAACAAGCTGATGACCTCGGTCTTGATGTCCCCGGCCTGTAGGTTGGGCAGATCCCAGGACAGATCCAGAGCATAGGGTACCCCCGCGGTGACGGTGCCAGGAGCATTCACCTGGAGCGGGCCGTTCCCGCCATCCTCCTCGATCATAGTCCAGGCCAGCGTGAAGGAATCGGTGGCTGCACCGGAACCGGACCAGTTCTGGACCAGGATCCAATAGGTGCCTGGGGTCAGGGAACTGCCGGATTCGGGCAGGCTGCAGTATTCCGTGTAGGAGCCGGAGGTGCTCGAGCACAGCTCTTCGGTGATATCCGGCTCACCGTTGATGTCGGCGTCGAACCCGACGTACATGTCCAGATCTCCTGCGGTCGAATCCACGATGGAGACCTCCAACCCCTTGGCGCCGGCGGGCACGTCGACCGTGGTGATGTACACCTGGGCGAGGTCATCGTAAGCGTCGTCGTTGGTGGGATCCGGGGCCACGTCGCCTTCGACCACCTGGGGCACGCCGGAGTAGGTGGTAAAGGTCAGGACGCCGGTTACCGCGCTCTCCAGGCCCTCTATCTGATAGGAACCCTGGTTACGCCGGGTCTCGATCTCTACCTCATCGGGAGCCAGACCGGGTACGGACCGGGCGGCTACGGTGAAGTGCAACGACTGACCGGAACCGTTAAATCGGATTTCACCGAAACCCCAACTGCCGAAACCCAGGCTGCTTGCATCGACCGTGACGGTGACCATCCGGCTGGCGTGGGCCCCTAACGTGAAGCTGCTGGGTTCGATGGTCAGCCCCAGATCGGAGGAAACCCCGGATGCGTTCCAGGTAATGCTGCTTCCGCTGGTGCTGGTGATGATACGGGTGAAGATGCACGTGCCCAGACACTCGGCCTGGGTCAGGCTGGCCAGGTTGAGGGTGGACGGCTCGCCGCCCACAGCCGGGTCGGCTGCCAGGTAAGCCTCCGTCGTCTCGTCCAGCACGAAGGCCGCCTGGGCGGCATTGGCTATCAGGACGCGGCCGGCACCGATGTCGAAGGGATCGGCTGCGCTGTCGCCGCTGGCCTCTCGCTCGTACTGGTTGGAGGTCAGACCGGTGAGCATCAGCGCCGATTGCATTTCAGCCGGGGACCAGTCGGGGTGGAGCGCTTTGAGCAGTGCCCCCAGGCCGGCCACGTGCGGGCTGGACATCGAGGTGCCCTGAATCACCTGGAAGAACTGGTTTTGCATCCCGTAGCGGTAGTAGGTGCCGTTGTATTCCTCTACGTATTCCGGTGAAGCGCCGGCCAACACGTGGATGCCCGGCGCGGTGACATCGGGTTTCAGTACGCTGATGACCTCGCCGGTCGAGTCATTGATATTGGGGCCGCGGGAGCTGAAGGCGGTCACCGTATCGGTCGGGATGCGCGGATCGGGGTCAGAGACCGGCTGCCCGGCGGTGAAGGTAACTTTGAAGGTTGCCCCCGGGTTGGCGTCGAACAGCGCCATGATGGCTTCCCCGACCTCACGCAGGACAATGACCGTCGGAATGGGGTGCAGCGACAGGTTGAAGTCGTAGCGGTCTGCGGCGTTGTAGAGGATAGCTGCGCCGCCGCCGCTCTGCTGGATCAGATTCCCGTGGATGGGCCCCAGCCCGCCGCCACCGTCGCACAGCAGCACGTCGTTGAAGTTGAACGTGCCGGCCGGGAAGGCGGCGTCACACGAGCCGTCGGTCGCTCCGCTGGTGTCGGTGATACCCCGCGTGTCGATCAGGTCGAAGTTGGTCACGCCGGGGGTGACCGTTGCGCCGTAGTACGTATAGACCCCGCCGGTGGATACTGTAACCGTGATCGTGCTCAGGTAGAGGCGGTTGAAGTAGCTGGCGCCGACGCTGGTCACCCAGGGGGCATTGGCCGGTGAGCCGACGGTGCCCTCCCCTGGCCCGGCGTTACCGGCTGAGGTTGCTACGAAGACGCCGGCCTCGCGGGCGTTCAAATAGGCCAGCGCGTCGGAGTCGAGCCAGGGGTCGGTCGCGGTGTCACTCCCGACGGAGTAGTTGATCACGTCCACGCCGTCGGCAACCGCCTGGTTGATGGCTGCGGTCAGGTCCGAGCCGGTGCCGCCGCCGGGCCCTAACCCTTTGTAGGCCGCGACGTAGGCGCGCGGAGCGATGCCGGAGATGGCTCCCCGATTGATGCCGTAGATGGAAGCCTGTACGTTCTCGTTTCCGGCGGCGGTAGAAGCGGTGTGGGTGCCGTGGCCGTTATCGTCACGGCCCGACAGGAAGAGCCCATCGTAGCCGCCGAGACTGGTGACGTAACCCTCGAGGAAGTACCGGATGCCGATGAGCTTATTGCTGCACGAGTACCCGGGGGTCCCATCCTCCGGCTGCTCGCAGGCGCCATCCCACTTGGTCGGAGGTGCCGGGTAGGAGCCATCGTCGGCAAAGGAGGGGTGTTCGGGCCAGATGCCGGAGTCGACCACGCCGACGATGATCCCATCCCCTTTGGTGCCGGGGAGTCCGCCGATGCCGTTCCAAACGTCGGGCACGCCCAGGAAGTCGAGCGAATCGCTGGTCGCCGCATAGCGCCAGTAATCGCGCTGGATGGAAACCACGCCGTCCGTCTTGAGCAGGCGGGCCGCCTGGCGGGGCGTGAGTTTGACGGCCAGCCCGTTGAAGACCACGTCGTATTGATACAGAACGTCTATCGATTGATCGAGCGTCTGTTGCGCGGCCTTCAGGAACTGTGCTTGCTTATGGCTCAAATAGCTGCGGTATTTCACGCTGGCTGTCGTCCCCACGTCCAGCTTGGAAACACCGGTGACCGTGGGGCTGGTTGCCGGCAGGCCGGACAGGCCGCCCTTATACGTCGCCAGCGGCGCATCGGCCAACTGGACGATGTAGACGGCAGGTTCCGTTGAGGTCGGGTCGGTTTCGCCGATGACCTGGCGGGAGGCCGTGTACTGATTCACGGCGCCGGACTTGGCTGGTGCTTCAGCCGTAAGGGTCTCCGTGAGGACCGGCGCATCCTCCGGCGGGACCGTGGCCGGAACGGTGTCGGAGGCGGTGGGGAGCGACATCGACAACACCGGGGCCTGGATAGGGCCCGTTATGCTCATGAGGAGCATCATCAGACACATAAGTGCACGCAGACTAACCAGTTTTACATTCATGACATCAGTTTCTCCTTGGCTAAGATAAACTACGGGGACATGGATTTATTTTAATATAAAACTGGCTCAGGTGCAATATTTTTCGGAAGAAAAGACAGGTGCAGCGCACTTTTTGAAGTGCGTTGCACCTTGGATGAGCCGGCAGGTAGAGCGTTACCACCTCTGTTTGCCGCAAGGCAAACTCCCTACAAGTGTGGAGCGCGCTGCACCCGGTGTGTTTTTGATAGGTCCCCGGGGGGCTGTCCTCGGGGACCTGAGGGAAGTAGCAGCGGCTTGGAAGATATCTGAGGGTTTTACCTGGGGCATGCGGATTCCAGTGTCTTGCAGTGTATCTGTGTCAGGCGCCGTATCACTGCGGAGACGAGCGGCGCGGATGTATCGGGGCCGCCGCTGAACTCCCCGACACCGCCGCGCATGCCGCCTAAAGCTCTGTCTGGCAGAGCGTAGGCCTGTGGCTGTATGATGACGCCCTTCAGTTGCAGCCCACATAAGTGCAGCCTGGTAGGCACCATCCCGATTTGCTTTTAAGGTTCCTGCTTGGTGTGGGGGGGGCCGTTTTGCTCGGAAACGGCCCCCATTCATTGACCGTAAAGTGTTGCTGTACTTCACCGAGACCTGCCAGGGATTTATCAGTGGATACGCATCACCCCCTTTCGTCTGATGACTTTACTACTATACCCACAACTTATTAAGAACTTGTTAATCTTGAGTGTAGATCTTGTGCAGATTTCCGGCTGCGATGTGGTAGATGTGCAGCGGATGCTGTTCCGCCTCTGAAAAAGAGAGAGGGGGTGGCGAAGCCATCCCCTCTCTCTAAAAATAGGGAAGCCGGTCGTCGCTATGCGGTCGGCACAGCCTCGGGAACCTCTACGACTTGCCCTTTGAACTGGCTCATATAGAGGTGATGGTAGAAACCGTGTTTCTCCAGCAAACTCTCGTGGGTGCCGCGTTCGATGATCTCGCCTGCTTTGATCACCATCACACAGTCGGCGTCGCGGATCGTGCTGAGCCGGTGGGCGATGACGAAGCTGGTGCGCCCTTCCATCAGCCGCATGAGCGCCTCCTGCAGGTGCTTTTCCGTCCGCGTGTCGACGTTGCTTGTCGCCTCGTCTAAGATCAGGATCTCGGGGTCGGCCAGGATCGCGCGGGCGATGGCCAGCAGTTGGCGCTGCCCCTGACTTAGGTTGCTGCCCCGTTCGGCGAGCAGTGTCTCGTACCCCTGCGGCAGGCGGTGGATGAACGAGTCGGCGTTGGCGAGCTTTGCCGCGGCGATGACCTCGGCGTCGGTGGCCTCCAGCCGCCCATAGCGGATGTTCTGCATGACGGTATCGGCGAAGAGGAAGTTATCCTGCAGGACCAGCCCTAACTTGCGGCGCAGGTCGTCCTTCTTGATGTCGCGGATGTCCACGCCATCGATGGAAATCGTGCCGCTGTCGATATCGTAGAAGCGGGTCAGCAGATTGATGATGGTGGTCTTCCCCGCGCCGGTTGGCCCGACCAGCGCGATCATCTGCCCCGGCTCGGCGTACATGGTGACATTCTTGAGCACCGGCACGCCCGGATCATAGCCGAAACAGACGTCCTCGAAGGTCACTTTCCCGGCGATGTGCTCCAGCGGCTGCGCGTCGGGCGCATCCACCAGTTCGGGCACCTCATCGAGGAGCGCAAAGACGCGCTCCGCACCGGCGATGGCGGACTGGATCGTGTTGAAAAGCTGTGCCATCTCATTCAACGGGCGCGAAAACCGCCGGGTGTAGTTGACGAAGGTCGCGACCGTACCGACCGTTGCCAGTCCTTGCACGGCCAGCCAGCCGCCGGTGCCGGCTACGATGGCCAACCCGGTGTTATTGACCAGGTTCATCAGCGGTCCCATGAAACCGGAGAAGATTTCCGCGTGGGTGGCCGCTTTCTGCAATTGACGATTGGCTACCTCGAAAGATTCGATTGCCTCGGCTTCACGCACGTAGGCCTTGACCGTGTGCTGCCCGGTAACCGTCTCCTCGATGATGCCGTTCAGTGTGCCCAGGTGCTGCTGCTGTTCGCGGAAGCCCTGGCGAGTACGGGTAGCGATCAGACGCACCAGGCCAAGGGTCAGCGGTACGATCAACAGGGTCACCAGCGCCAGCGGCACATTGAGCACGAACATCATCACGACCACGCCCACCAGGCTCAAGGTGCTGGAGATGAACTGCGTTGCGCTGGTGGAGAGTACCGAGTTGATGGTCTCTACATCGTTGGTCAGGCGGCTCATCAGCTCCCCATGCGTGTGCTGATCGAAGAAGCGCAGCGAGAGCGTCTGCAGCTTGGCAAACAGCTCATTGCGCAGGTCGTAGACGGCGCGTTGGGCCACCCCGGCCATGATGTAGGATTGCAGCCAGATCCCCGCTGATGCAACGATATACGCGGCGATCATCGCCATTGACAGCCGTGCCAGCCCTACGAGGTCCCCTGTGGTGATGTACGTATCCATCGCCAGCCCCATCAGATACGGGCCCAGCAGATCCAGCACCGAGGTGATGATGACCAGGAACACGACCCCTGATAGCGCTGCCTTTTGCCGCTTGAGATAGCGCCACAGGCGCTTGAGCGTCTGCCTGGCGTTCTTGGGCTTGACGGCTTCTTTGAGCAAGCCGTGCGGTCCACCCACACCGCCGGGGCGTAGATTCAGCGGCTGTCCTTGTGGTTTTTCATTTCCCTTGCCGGCTTGCTCGCTGCCGCGAGGTGATTGATGCAATTCAGTCATGGGGAAGCCCTCCGTTGCCCAGTTGTGAGTCGTAGATATCCCGGTAGATCGGACTGGAGGCCAGCAGGGCGGTGTGTGTGCCCTCCGCGACGATCTCTCCGTCGTCCAGTACCAGGATCTTGTCGGCGTTTAGCACCGTGCTGATCCGCTGCGCAATGATGAAACTCGTCATAGGAGGCAGTGCCGCGTTGCTGCGGGCTTGCAGCAGCCGGTCCACCGCTTCCTGGATCTTCGTCTCGGTCTCCACGTCGACGGCGCTGGTGCTGTCGTCGAGGATCAGCACCGCCGGCTGTACAAGGAGCGCTCGCGCGATGGCGAGGCGCTGCTTCTGCCCGCCGGAAAGGTTTACCCCTCGCTGCCCCAACACGGTGTCGTACCCCTCGGGCAGGGAGAGGATGAAGTCGTGCGCCTGGGCGGCCTGCGCCGCGGCGATGACCTCGTCCTCGGTTGCATCGGGTCTGCCGTAGCGGATGTTATCGCGGATCGTGCCGCTGAACAGGACCGTCTCCTGCAGCGCGATGCCGATGGAGTGGCGCAGCGTATGCTGGGCGATGTCCCGCACGTCGACGCCATCCAGCAGCACGCGACCGCCCTGAACGTCGTAGAAGCGGGGAATGAGGTTGACCAGACTTGACTTGCCCGCGCCGGTCGTGCCCAGCAGGGCCACCGTCTGCCCCGGCTCGGCGGTGAAGCTGATCTCCTTGAGCACCGGGTCGGCGCCGTTGCCATCGTAGCTGAAGCTGACGTTCTCGAAGGTGACCTGCCCCCGTGGGCTGAAGTCCTGCAGCGCGTCGGGGCGGTCCTGCACGGTCGGTTCATTGTCCAAGACCTCCTGGATGCGGTCCGCGGAAGCTGCCGCCCGCGCCAGGTGGACCACCATCATGCTGACCATCATCAAGGAGAAGAGCGTGGTCAGTTGGTAGTTGATGAAAGCGATGATCTGCCCCAACTGCATCGTCCCCTGGATCACCTGGACCCCGCCGAACCAGAGCACTCCCACCACACCTAGATTCATGGTCAGCATCATGAACGGCATGACCATTGCCATCATGCGTGCCACGTCGAGGGAACGGGCCATGAGATCCTCACTGGCGGAACCGAACCGGCGCTCTTCGTGCTGCATGCGGACGAAGGCTTTGACCACCCGCACCCCGGCCAGATTTTCCTGCATCACGCCGTTGAGCGCATCCAGCTTCTCCTGAACGACGCCGAACATCGGCATGGCCTTGTTGATGAACCAAATGACGATGAGGGTCTCGATCGGCAGCAGGATCAGCGGGATGAAGGCCAACTGCGGGCCGGTGATGATGGCCATGATCAGGCTCCCGATCAAGAGAAAGGGGGCACGGATCAGGATGCGCAGCATCATCTGCGCGGCAAGCTGTACGATCGTCACGTCGTTGGTGAGGCGGGTGATCAACTGCCCGGTCTCCAGCGTGTCCAGATTGCTGAAGGAGAGCGATTGCACTTTGCGGAAGAGTGCCTCGCGCAGGTCGGCCCCGAAGGACTGGACGGCCTTCACGGCAAAGAAGCCGTTACTCATGCCACCCAGCGCGCCGAGGATGGACAGCCCGACCATCATCAGGCCGGTCTGGATGACCAGCGGCATGTTCAACTGCGCAATCCCTTCGTCGACGATGCGCTGTACCAGCCGCGGTTGCAAAAGATCCATTGCCACCTCGACCAGCATCAGCAGCGGGGCGATCAGTGCCCAACGCCAGTAGGGCTTGAGAAATTTAGCCAGTTTGAGACTTGATTTCATAGATGTTCTTCACCTCGTTATGTTAAAGTATCTTTAAGGGTGGGGTTCGCCCTGCTGCGGGTCGTCAAAATCGCAGGAGCCTGCATGCCTGGTGTGGCCATGATGGCTG
>JAVEWB010000072.1:0-8660 GCA_034004765.1 Anaerolineae bacterium | reverse complement strand
GTCCTCATCCAGTTCGGTGTCGAACTGCTTGACGTCCAGCTCTAATTCTGTAGCATACTCACTCATCTTCGTGCGTGCTTCTTCGACTGACAGGCCGTTCCATTCACTCGCCCGCGTATAGAGCAGGTCGTACATCTCCCAGAACTTCCCCTGTGCCCCTGCTGCCTCGGCTGCTTCAGCAGTCAGTTCGGCTTTGTCATGAAAGCTCAAGGGGAAGTGGCGATAAACCAGGCGCGCTTCAGGATGGGCTTCCAGGAATGCCGTCATGACCGGTGCCATACCTGCACAACCCGGGCATTGAAAATCGGCGAACTCGATGATAGTGAGTTCTGCGTCTTCCTCGCTGGCGCCTTCTACCCAATCCTTCTCGGTTACAGCGCTGGGCTCAACCGCTTCTGAAATGACTTCGCAGACTGCCTGCTCGGTAGGCGGAACAATTTCTACGGGTCCGGTAGGTTCTGTCTCGGTTTGTTCAGTCACCTCTGTGGGCGCTACAGTGGGAGTGGGGATGGGGCTGGGAGTTGCCGTTGGCTGACAACCACTCACAAATACCACAACGGCCAGTAACAGGGCCGTAAATTTCCATACTCTTGTAAACATTCTACTGACTCCTTATCCAAAATTTAGTAGAAATTATACCACTATATTATATTCCGACAGACAGCACAGTTTTTCATTCCTTCTGCAGAAGGGAGTTAGGGGGCTTTGGTCGCGGTGAAGTTGCACCCGAACCTCTTTAGATCCCCATGCAAGCGTGAAACTGTACCACCAAATGGCCATTTCATCCTGTTGCAAGAGCCAGCTTTTTAGATGCGATTGTCCTGACATCCTCTTGGAAAGAAAAATTTCAGGGTTGGGAATGTGACTTTACCGCATTTCCGATCTTGTCTTCCTCCATCCGATGGATGCCATATATGGGGTCGAATTTCTTCGGAAAGTTGCACTTTCTACTTCTGGACTATAATTTTTAGGAAGATGGAGCTTGTTACTATTCACTATGCAACATCAATTCCAAATCCAGAATGGAGAGACTAATGAAGCGTATATTTGTCTGCCTTGTCCTATTTTTCATTAGCGGTGGGTTGGCGTTATCCTTTGCCACCGCCTCTATAAATGCAGCCGCACCAACGATTTTACCTACGGTTTCACCTACGACTTCATCCACAATCTCACCTACGGTTTCTCCTACAACTTTTCCTACAATGTTCTGGGCTGACGAGTTTGATGCTTCTGCACTCAAAGAGAAGTGGTCATGGGTGCGTGAAGACTCTGCTTACTGGAGTTTGACTCAAAGGCCGGGGTTTCTGGTGATCAATACCCAAGTGGGCAGCGTTGTTGGTACTGGCAATCAGAATAAGAACATGTTGCTTCAAGATATGCCTGTAGGAGACTTCGAGATTCAGACGCATTTGGTTTTCACCCCTACTCAGAATTATCATTTCGCTGGACTCTTGCTTTACGAGGATGACGATAATTTCATCAGGTTTGGGCGGGGGTATTGTTTGCTTTCTGGTGTTACCACTTGTCAGGGAGGTGCCATTTACTTCAACCAAGAAATATCGGGAACGGTCAATATCATTATGACCCCAACGGTAACCGCAGGGGACATTTATCTGCGCGTGGCAAAGCAAGAGACCGCGTACACGGGTTATTTCAGTGATGATGGAGCCAATTGGATCTTATTGGGTACCTATCATGGATCAACGCCGACTAAAATTGGCTTGATGGCAGAAAGCAGTACAGGTGGAGCATCGACGACCCCTGCAGCATTCGACTACTTTTGGGTGGGTGATAATCGATACAGAACTTTCTTACCTTTGATATTTACGGTAGACGTTCCAATTATCTATTGGCATCTTTGACACTCACCTGAAACAGTCCTTTACTCAACCATGCGCCCAAGGTCCTCAGGCCCTGGGCGCATAGTGTAAGGGATTGCCTATTGTCCGATCAGTTGGACGTAATTAGCCCGCTCGAAAGCGGTGGGGTCGGGGCTGTTTTTGTGGCTCAGGGAGCCCTTCATCTGGGTCACGGATGCGTAATTGTGCTCCTCCATCCAGGTTTGTATTTCTATCAGGAGGTCCCGGGTCTTCGCAATGCCTTCTTCTAACAGAACAGAGCAGACGTGGGCGACATCGGCACCGGCCATCAGCGCTTTGATCACGTCTTCTCCGGTGTGGACGCCCGTGGTCAGCGCCAGCGAAGCCTTGACCTGCCCATATAGAATGGCAATCCAGCGGAGCGGCAGCCGCATTTCTGCAGAGGTGCTCAGAACCAACCTGCGCTGGGCTTCTAGTTCTTCGATATCAAGGTCAGGCTGATAGAAGCGATTGAATAGTACCAGTCCATCAGCCCCGGCGTCATCGAGTTTCTTGGCCATATTGGCGATCGCGCTGAAGTAGGGGCTTAGTTTGACTGCTACGGGAATCGAAACCTGTGCCTTTACCTCTTGTAAGATGGAGAGGTAGAGGGACTCAACGGCCGTGCCGGGGGTCTGTGGGTTGGTGGGGATGTAATAGATATTCAACTCTATCGCATCGGCACCTGCTTCCTGAAACAGGCGCGCATAACGCGTCCAGCCACCTGCGCTGAAGCCGTTCAGACTGGCAATGACGGGAATCGCGACGGCCTTCTTTGCCTGTTGGATCAGTTCCAGGTAGTCGTCCTCATCACGCCGATAATTGTCGAGCGGTGGGAAGAAGTCCACCGACTCCGCATACAGGTATTTGCTTCCCTCTATAGCGGCATCCAGAAACTCAGCTTCTTTTTCGATCTGTTCCTCGAAGAGAGAATCGAGGGTGATGGCCGCGACGCCAACGTCTTCTAAGGCTTTGATCTTGCCAAGGTCACGTGAGAGCGGGGAAGCCGAGGGGACAATGGGGTTCTTCAGTGTCAGTCCCATATAAGGGGTCGTCAAATCAACCATCCTGCAGCTCCTTTCACTGAGACATTAAGCCCAAAATTATGATAGCCGACATCTCAAAAATGCGCAACTGCCTTCTAAGCAAGCGGCCCCTAAAGGTGAGAAACCTTTAGGGGCCGCCAAAGTGCGCATAGTGTCCTGTTGCTAGTGCTGCTGCATATAGCTGTAATCCATCGCCGCCAGTTGTTTGTAATAGTTCCAGCGTGCATTCACATCCTGCTGGGCTAACTCGAGCAGGTGTGCTGCCACATCGGGCTTGGACTGCGTCAACATCTTGAAGCGAGTTTCGTTGTACATATAGTCTTTGATCGGCAATGTGGGCTCTTTAGAGTCCAATTGCAGCGGGTTGAGCCCCTCGTTCAAACGACGTGGATCGTAACGATAGAGAAGCCAGGCGCCCGAATCCACCGCTTTTTGCTGCTGCTTGAAGCCGCTTTCCATCGAGAAACCGTGGGCAATACAGTGGCTGTAAGCGATGACCAGGCTTGCTCCGTTGTAGGATTCTGCCTCGCGGAGGGCTTTGAGCGTTTGTGTGTCACTGGCCCCCATGGCCACCTGTGCCACATAGATATTGCCATACGTCATGGCGATCAAGCCGAGGTCTTTCTTGGGCAAAGGTCGTCCGGCAGCAGCAAACTTCGCCACCGCTCCCCGCGGCGTCGCTTTGGACATCTGACCGCCGGTGTTGGAGTAGACTTGCGTATCCAAGACCAGGACGTTCACTTTCCGGCCTTGCGCCAATACGTGATCGAGGCCGCCGTAGCCAATGTCGTAGGCCCAGCCATCCCCACCCACGATCCATACGGAGCGGCGTACCAAAACATCGGCCACGCTCAACAGGTTCCTGGCTTCGGGAGTGTCCACGCCCACAAGCTGCTTCTTCAACGCTGCAACCCGCTCCCGCTGGACAGCGTAATCGGCTTCCGTCACCTGTGCAGCATTGAGTAGTTCGTCGACCAGCGATTCCTCGACGGTGCCCCGTAGTTTGGTGATCAGCTCACGTGCAAAGGCCTCCTGCTTCTCGAGGGTCAGGCGGAAGCCATAGCCAAACTCGGCGTTATCCTCGAAGAGGCTGTTGGACCAGGCCGGACCGCGTCCGTCCTTGTTCTTGGCCCAGGGCGTGGTGGGCATGTTACCACCGTAGATCGAAGAACAGCCGGTTGCATTGGCGACGAGCATCCGGTCGCCGAAAAGCTGGCTGAGCAAGCGCACATAAGGAGTCTCGCCGCAGCCGGCACAGGCTCCGGAGAACTCGAACAGCGGGCGCATAAGCTGTGAATCTTTGACCATCGCAGGATTGAGTTGTGCACGATCATAGTCAGGAAGCTCGTTGAGGAAGAAGTTGAAGTACTCGCGTTCGCGGAAGCGAATGGGCGGCTGCGGGGTCATATTGATGGCTTTGCGTCCGGGATTCTGTTTATCCTTGGCGGGGCAGACTTCCACACACAGCCCGCAGCCGGTGCAGTCCTCAGGGGAGACCTGGATGGTGAACTTCTTGCCTTTGAAGTCACGCCCCATGGCATCCGCGGCTCGGAAACCTTCCGGGGCCTTGCTGAGCAGCTCTGGCTCGTACACTTTCAGTCGAATGACCGCGTGCGGGCAGGACATGGAGCATTTGCCACACTGAATGCAGACATCCGGATCCCAGACCGGAATCTCGAGTGCAATATTCCGCTTTTCCCACTGCGTGGTGCCGGTGGGATAGGTGCCATCGACAGGTAGCTTGGAGACCGGCAGCGTGTCACCCTTGCGTGCCATCATCATGGCTGTCACTTCCTGGACGAATTCCGGAGCTTCCGGCGAAACGACAGGGGGCAGTTCGATCGTGCTGGTAGCCTGCGCCGGTACGGCGATCTGATGGAGGTTTTCCAGTGCGCGATCAACGGCCTCATAGTTTTGCCGCACCACCTCTTCGCCGCGCTTGCCGTACGTCTTCTTGATGGCCTCTTTGATGTGAGTCATCGCTTCATCCTTGGGCAGGACGTTGGAGATCGCGAAGAAGCAGGCTTGCATGATGGTGTTAATGCGGCCGCCCAACCCAACGTCACTGGCGACTTTGTAGGCATCGATAGCGTAGAACTTCAGCTTCTTCTCGATGATCTGCTGCTGTAGGGTGCGTGGAAGGCTATCCCAGATTTCCTCTGACGGGTAAGGGCTGTTCAGTAAGAATGTAGCGCCGGGGACCGCCTTCGAGAGGAGATCAAATTTCTCAAGCAAGTTTGCCTGATGGCAGGCGACAAAGTTTGCCGACTCGATCAAACAGGTCTGGCGGATAGGCCGCGGTCCAAACCGCAGGTGTGAAACCGTCACCGCGCCGGACTTCTTGGAATCGTATTCGAAATACCCCTGCGCGTAATTGTCCGTATCCTCACCGATGATCTTGATGCTGTTTTTATTCGCTCCTACGGTGCCATCTGAACCCAACCCGTAGAAGACAGCCCGCACCACATCGTCAGGCTCGATATTGAAGGCAGGATCGTGCTCCAGGCTCAGGTGCGTAACATCATCATGAATACCCACTGTGAAGCGCGGTTTGGGGCTTTCCTTCGCCAGTTCATCGAAGATGCCTTTGACTATCGCCGGGGTAAATTCTTTGCTCGAAAGCCCGTAGCGCCCGCCGATCACCTTGATTGCGCGGTTGGCTCCCGCAAGAACGGAGACACAATCCAGGTAGAGCGGCTCGCCTTCGCTGCCCGGCTCCTTAGTGCGATCCAGAGCCGCAATCACCTTGACGGTTTTGGGCAGTGCTTTGAGGAAGTGCTCAGCACTGAAGGGGCGATACAGGTGGACTTTCAGCAGGCCGACCTTTTCTCCCTTCGCGGTCAGATAGTCCACCGTATCGTGGGCCACCTCTGCCCCTGAGCCCATCATGACAATGACGCGGGTGGCATCGGGGGCTCCTACATAGTCGAAGAGGCGATACTGTCGCCCTGTGAGCCCTGCAAATTTGTCCATTACCTTCTGAACAATTTCAGGGGTTTTGAGATAATAGGGGTTGGAACTCTCTCGACCTTGGAAGTAGACGTCGGGGTTCTGCGCTGTGCCCCGCATGACGGGCCGATCCGGATTGAGTGCCCGCTCGCGATGAGCTCTGACCAGTGCATCATCAATCATGGCCTGCAGATCGTCAAACGTCAGTTGTTCTACTTTGTTGATTTCGTGGCTGGTGCGGAAGCCATCGAAAAAGTGCAGGAATGGCACACGCGATTCCAGTGTCGCGGCTTGAGCGATCAAAGCAAAGTCATGGACTTCCTGTACCGAATTGCTGGCGAGGAGAGCAAATCCTGTCGCGCGGGTTGCCATCACGTCGCTGTGATCCCCGAAGATGGATAAGGACTGCGCTGCCAGGCTGCGTGCTGAGACGTGAAAAACAGTTGCTGTCAGTTCGCCTGCAATTTTGTACATGTTGGGGATCATCAAGAGCAAGCCTTGTGATGCCGTGAAGGTCGTGGTCAGAGCACCTGCCTGCAGGGCCCCGTGGACGGCACCTGCGGCACCGCCTTCGGCCTGCATCTCTGCCACGAGGGGGACGGTGCCCCAGATGTTGGCTTCGCCTGCTGCTGAATAGGAATCCGCAAGTTCGCCCATCCCGCTGGATGGAGTAATCGGGTAAATGGCGATGACCTCATTGACTTTGTGAGCAACATAGGCCGCCGCGGTGTTCCCATCAATGGTCACCATTTTGCGTTTGGTCATGAAAAAACCTCCTGACTGTAAAAGCTCTGAGTAATAATGAACTTGCCGTGTAGACGGTCGTTCATGTGTTAAGCATGTAATGTAAATTATAACACTCCACCCGTAAGGGTCAAAGCCGGGCTGTTGTTTTCCCGCCCATTCTGAGGTATGATTAGCGCAAATGGACAATTACCAGTAAGAAATACGACAAAAGGAAATCCATGAAACCGTTATTGACATTGACGCCAAGGGAAGAGGCATTGGAGCGCTTGAAAGCTGCCCTGCTGCCTGTCACAGTGGAGCAAGAATGGATTGATGTTCAAGATGCTCTGGGGCGGATTCTGGCTGAGGATATCACTGCGCCGCATCCCCTCCCGCATTTTGCCCGTTCGACGATGGATGGCTATGCTGCGCGCGCGGCTGATACGGTAGGGGCCACTGAATCCCTGCCTGCCTATCTGCGGGTCATAGGCGAGCTGCCGATGGGACGTGCTCCAGAGTTACGCATCGGGGCGGGCGAAGCGGCTTTGATCCATACCGGTGGGGCCTTGCCTGAGGGCGCGGATGCGGTAGTCATCCTGGAACGTACACAGGAAGCGGGCTCTTACGAGATTGAGGTGCTGCGGGCCGTTGCGCCGGGCGAAAATGTGATTCCTGTCGGGGAAGATGTACGGACCGGCGATAGCGTCTTGAAAGCCGGCTGTCGGCTGCGGCCCCAGGAACTGGGCGGACTGGCTGCTTTGGGTATCACCCACGTTCACGTCGCCAGAAGGCCCCGTGTCGCGCTCATCTCCACCGGCGATGAGCTCGTCCCGCCGGAGGTCATGCCGGGGCTCAACCAGGTGCGTGATCTCAACAGCACGGCCATCGGTGCCCTGGTGGAGGAACAGGGAGGGATCCCTCTGCGTTATGGCATTATTCGTGATGATGCGGAGGTGCTCTACACTGCGGCTTCCCGAGGGATGGCCGAAGCCGATATGGTGATCATCACGGCCGGTAGTTCTCTCAGCGTGCGGGATATGACGGCTGACGTGATTGGACGGCTGGGGAAACCCGGCGTTCTGGTGCATGGTGTCCCTCTGAAGCCGGGAAAACCCACCATTTTAGCGGTTTGCGATGGCAAACCGGTCTTCGGGCTGCCGGGGAACCCGGTTTCCGCTCTCAATACGGCGCGAATTTTCGTGGTGCCCACCTTGTGGTACCTGCAGGGGGCCGAGCCGTCGCGTCGTGGCGTTGTACATGCGCGCCTGGCTGAAAATGTGCCCGCTGCGTCAGGGCGGGAGTTTTTTGCCTCCGTCCGCCTTGAAGAGCGCGCCGATGGTGTGTGGGCAGTGCCGGTCTTCGGCGAATCCAATCTCATTTTCACGTTGGTACGAGGAGTGGGTGTGGTCCATGTCCCCTTGGGGGCCACCGGCCTTCCACAGGGTGCAGAGGTTGACGTGATGCTTTTCTAATCTTCAGGTACAGCGCACTTTTTAGGAAGTGCGTTGCATCTTCTGCGAGGGACCATGAATCGACACAACACCCTTTCTCCGAACGGGGAGCGGCTTCACTTTTCACGGAGTCGCTTGGTGCTGCCCGATGGCCCGGCGACACTGGTGCGTGCTCCCGGCGCTCAGGAAAACCAGGATGCTGACACGGCGTTGTTCAAAGCTGCACGTTGGATCGGCGCTGGGCCTGTTTTTGTGATGGGCCCGGGCGCAGCCGCCTCCGCACTTTGGGCAGCGCGGACTGGTGCAGAGGTTATGATCTGGACAGACAGCCTGGCCGAGGCGGAAACCATCACCGCGACCTTCAAGGAGAATGGCTGCACCGTCCCTCATCTCTACTGCCAGGCTGATTTTTCAGGCATGGAGTTTGCCTCTTGTGGGGCGGCGCTGGTGTATCTCCCCCGCGGACGAGAGCTTCAGGCTGAGTCGCTCCACCTTGCTGCGGCGCTCCACCTTGCTGCGGCGCTCCTGCGGCCCGGCGGCGAGTTGGTTTTTGTGGGTGCCACGCGAGAGGGTGTGCGCACTGTGATCAAGGAGGCGCGTGAGTTTTTCGGGCAGGCGGGCGTTCTGGC
>JAVEWB010000071.1:0-8679 GCA_034004765.1 Anaerolineae bacterium | reverse complement strand
AAGGATGAGTGTGAAGATTCGACCCCTAGGTGATCGTGTAGTTGTGGAACCCATTGAAGAGGAAGAGATGACCATTGCCGGTGGCAAGTTGGTCCTCCCCGATACGGCCAAAGAAAAACCCCAGCAAGGTAAGGTCATTGGCGTAGGGCCTGAGGTCAAGGTCAAGGACGATGATGACAATTTCGTTGGCATGAAGGAAGGCGATCTGGTCATTTACGCCAAATATGGCGGCACCACCTTCAAGACTTCTGAGGGAAAAGAGCTGCTGATCCTGCGGGCTGATGACGTCCTGGGCGTTATCGAGGCCTAAGGGTCCGTTTCGCGAATAGGTTTTTACCACTAACTAAGGAGAAGAAAAATATGGCTAAGCAGTTGCTATTTGGAACTGAGGCACGTGCGGCTTTGAAGCGCGGTATGGATGTCTTGGCAGAAGCCGTTGTGACCACGCTGGGCCCCAAGGGCCGCAATGTGGCTCTGGATAAAAAATGGGGCGCACCCACCATCACGCACGATGGTGTGACTGTTGCTAAAGAGATCGAGCTCAAGGATCACTTCGAGAATATGGGCGCTCAGCTTCTGAAGGAAGCTGCCACCAAAACCAATGATATCGCCGGTGATGGTACCACCACGGCCACGCTGCTGGCTCATGTCCTGATTGGGGACGGTATGAAGAACGTTGCCGCAGGCGCGAATCCCATGATGCTGAAGAAGGGTATCCTGGCGGCTGCCGATAAGGTCGCCGAAGCTATTCGCGATGTCGCTGTTGATGTTGTGACCAAAGATGACATTGCCAACGTCGCCTCCATCTCCGCACAGGACCGCGAGATTGGCGAGTTGATTGCTGAGGTGATGGACAAGGTCGGTAAGGACGGCGTCATCACCGTTGAGGAGTCGAAGGGTCTGGAGTTCGAGACCGAGTACGTCGAGGGGATGCAGTTCGACCGCGGGTACGTCAGCCCTTACTTCATCACCAACCCTGAGACCATGGAAGCCGTCATCGAGGATGCGTATGTCCTCATCTATGACAAGAAGATTTCTGCGGCACAGGATCTGGTTCCTGTGTTGGAGAAGCTGGTGCAGCGCGGCATCCGCAACCTGGTTGTGCTTGCCGAGGATATCGATGGTGAGGCCCTGGCGACCCTGGTGGTGAACAAACTGCGCGGTCTGCTCACCTGTCTCGCTCTGAAGGCTCCTGGCTTCGGCGATCGCCGCAAGGCCATGCTGCAGGATATTGCAACCCTCACCGGCGGTCACTTGATCACCGAGGAGGAAGGCCGCAAGTTGGACACCGCTACCCTTGAGGACCTGGGCCGTGCGGACAAGGTCATTTCCAACAAAGACGAGACCACCATCGTTGGCGGTCGCGGCGATGAGAAGGCGATTGTGGGACGCATCGAGCAGATCAAGGCTGAGATTGCTGCTTCCACCTCCGACTATGATCGCGAGAAGCTGCAGGAGCGCGTTGCGCGGCTTTCCGGCGGTGTAGCCATCATCCGCGTGGGTGCGGCCACCGAGACCGAGCTGAAGGAAAAGAAGCACCGCGTCGAGGATGCGCTGAGCGCGACCCGTGCTGCCGTCGAGGAAGGCATTGTCCCCGGTGGTGGTGTGGCGCTGATCAACGCGATGAAGGTGTTGGACGGCTTCGAGATGGAATATGCCGACGAACAAACCGGTGTGGCGATCCTGCGCAAGGCGCTGGAGATGCCCATCCGCAAGATCTCCGAGAACGCCGGGCAGGACGGCGCGGTGATCCTGGATGCAGTGCGTCGCGAACAGGCTGCCAAGAAGAGCATCCTGATCGGTTATGATGTGATGAGTGGTACGTTCCTGGATATGCTGAAGGCGGGCATCATCGATCCCGCTAAGGTCACCAAGGGGGCACTGCTCAATGCCGCTTCTGTGGCGGCGATGGTGCTGAGCACCGAAGCCATGATCACCGATCTGCCGGAGAAGGAACCCCCCGCTGGGGCGGGTGGCCCTGGTGGTATGGGTGGCATGGGCGGCATGGATATGTACTAAACCGCTTGTTGCGGTTCAAGCAAGACTCAAACCCCCGATCTTTCGAGATCGGGGGTTTTTGATTCGCTTACTCCTTGAGGGCTCGCTGCCCTTTGGTCGTCAGCATCCACAGGCGCGGACGGTTCCCCTCCGGCTTGCAGAGCGCCTGGACCGGGCAGGAGGTGCATCCCGTGGTGCACTGTGATATTTCATTCAGATAGCCCTGGCGCGTCAGGTGTTCGGCCATCTGTACGATGAGTTCAGGCGTGACGTTCAAAGTATGCGCCAACGCCTCTGGGCTGTGGAGCGTTCCTTCCTTTGCCATTTGTCGGAGCAGTAGGGTAAGCATTTCATCCCCCGATGAGCAGGGTGCCTAAGCGATAGGCCAGGATGCCGGCGCCCAGTGAGATGACGAGAAGCATCGCCAGGCTGATCGCGGTCCATTTGGTCCCGCTTTCCTGCTTGATCGTGGCGACGGTGGCAATGCAGGGGATGAAGAGCATCTGTACGACCAGCAGTGCCAGCGCGGCAGCGGGGGACATCACGGTGGGGAGGAGCGTCTCGAAATCGCCATAGAGGATGCCCAATGTCGCGATGGTGTTCTCTTTGGCAATGAAGCTGGTCAGCAGCGCGGTCATGACCTGCCAGGGCAGGCCCATCGTCTGGCCTAATGGCTCGATGGCCTGTCCGAACAACGCCAGATAGCTTTCCGCGGCCACACCGGTGGGAAAGTAGGAAAGCAGCCAAATGACGACGGAAACGCCGAGGATGAGGGTGCCTGCTTTTTGCAGGAAGGCCACCACGTTCTCCCAAACATAGAGCCCGATGGTGCGGAGATTGGGCCGGTGATAGAGGGGCAGTTCCATGATGAAGGCGACCTGTTCGCCTTTTAGAACGAAGTGGTGCAGCACTATTCCTATGAGGGCCAGGATGATCAGGTTAGCTGCGATCAGTCCCCACGTCACAAAGGCAGCCTGAGCTCCGAAGAAGAGGGGTGCCAGTATGGTGACCACGGCGATCCGCGCTGTGCAGGGGACCAACGGGGCCAGTAGGATCGTGAGCAGGCGGGCCCGTTGGGTCTCGATGATCCGCGTTCCCAGCACCGAGGGGACGTTGCAGCCAAATCCCAGCAGCAGCGGAATGAAGCTCTTCCCGTGCAGCCCCAACATGTGCATGAACCGGTCGGTCAGGTACGCGATGCGCGCCATGTAGCCGGAGTCTTCCAGGAGCGCCAGCACGGTGAAGAAGATCACCAGGATGGGCAGGAAAGTGAGGACCATGCCGGCTCCTCCTAACACCCCGTCGGTCAGTAGACTCACGACCCACAACGGGGCTCCCGATAACTCTGTTCGAACCCCGGCGGATAGCTGCTCGATCAGCGTGCTCATCCCGGCTTGCAGCGGCGTTCCCAAGGTATATGTTGTCCAGAAGACCCCCCACAGGACCCCCAGCAGCACCAAGACACCCCAAAAGGGATGGGTGAGCACGCGGTCCAGCCGTGCGGTCAGTCCAAGCTGACCCACGCGGGGCCGGATGACGGCAGCCCGCACCATCCGCTCGATCCATTGATAGCGCGCCCCGGCGATGTCGAGGATGGCGTCCTCATGTTGATAGAGGATCTCGTGGACGTTTTCCCAGGATTCCGTGGGAAGCTTCTCGCTCATCAGCGCAATGGCCTCACTGTCCCCCTCCAACATCTTGAGGGCTACCCAATCGACCGGGTAGGGGGCGGGGACATGGGGGGCGATCAGCATCTTGAGATCCAGCAGTGTCGCTTCGTGATCGGGTAGGATCGTGGGTCGCTTGGGGGCATAAGGGATCTCACCGGCCAGCAGCCGCTCGACCATGGCAATGAGCTCCTGAAGGCCCTCACTGCGTGTCGCACAGACGGAGACCACCGGAATACCCAGCGCGGCTTCCAGGACATCCGGCTCGATCTGGATACCCTCCTGCGCGGCGACATCGATCATGTTCAGTACCAGGATCACCGGCGCAGGGAGGAGCAGCAGCTCCGAGACCAGGTAGAGGCTTCGCTCCAGGATAGCCGCATCGACGACCGCCACGACGACATCCGGGTGCTCATGCAGGATGAAGTTCCGGGCGATGCGTTCTTCTTCGGAGTTGGCGGTGAGGCTGTACGTCCCCGGAAGATCGACCAGTGTGAACACCCGCCCGTCATGGCTGTAGGTTCCAGTCTTCTGGGCGACGGTTTTGCCGGGCCAGTTGCCCACGTGCTGATTGAGGCCGGTCAGCATGTTGAAGATGGTGGATTTCCCGACGTTGGGCTGTCCTGCCAGGGCGATCATGGGTGAGGGAGCCTGTGTTTCAAGGGATGATGAGGACATCGGCGAGTTCTCCCATTCTCTGATAGACAAGGACATGTCTGGCTTCACCGCGCCCCATCGCAATCTGTGTCCCGCGTACTTCGACAATGAGCGGGCCGAAGCCGTGGTTGCGCACGATGGTGACCAGAGCTCCCGGTGTAAATCCGAGTGCGGCGAGACGCGCAACGAAGTGTCGTCCTCCTCTGAGTGCATGAACCATACCTTGCTGGCCCGGTCGGAGCTGTTCGAGTGGGATCATGATCTGTGTACCTCCTGGATGAATTTCAGATGGATGTTACCCAGATGGCTTCTGCCACGTGGGTGGGAAGGCTGAGGACGCTGCCTTCTACTTCGGCCAAAGTTTGCTGATGCGTTTGCTGTACCACGCGCAGATGGCTGCCGGGACCGAGGTGCACCTGTTTCAAAAAGCGCAGCACCTCCGATTCCTCCGGCCAAATACGCAGGATGACATGTTCGGTCTCCGCCGCCTTGAGAGTGGTCAACGGCTCTCCTCGGCTTTCCCTGAAGTGAGGAGGGATTGCAGCTCCGTGGGGGCATGCTTCAGGGTTGCCTAAAAGATCTGCAAGCCGTTCGGTCACACCCTCTGCTGCAGCATGTTCGAGCTGGCAGGCAACCTCATGGGCTTCATCCCACGGGAGCTGCAGCATGTCGGTGAGAAAGCGTTCCCACAGGCGGTGCCGGCGCAGCAGCGCGATGGCAACGGTCTCCCCGGAATCTGTCAGGAGCACGCCGTGATAGGGATGGTAGGTGACGAAGCCCTGTTCCTCCAGCCGCTGGATCATCTCGTGGATGGAGACCCGCGAGAAATCAAAGTACTCCTGCAGCCTGGAGAGGGGCAGTGGGGTTTGATGATCTCCGCGCAGGCGGTAAATTGCCCCCAAATAGTCTTCTACACTCTCGTTGATCATACCTCTCCTCGATCGAGAATTGTAAGGTTATCCTTACACTTTTAGTATAACACTCTTCTGCCGCGTTGTCAAACGATTCACTAACCCCCATAGAGTAATCCTGGATGGGGGATTTGGGGGTGCGGCGAAGCCACACCCCCAAATTTCTTTTTACTGGACAAACCCCTTTTTGGTGGCATAATCTTGCCATTACCAGAGGTAGATGGAGGGAAAGATGCTTGACCTGGAACTGATCCGCAATGACCCGGAGCGCGTGCGCGAGTCCATGCGCAAGCGTAATGATGATCCCTCGAAGGTAGACGAGATTTTGCAGCTCGATGTACAGCGGCGCGATCTCTTGCAGCAGGTGGAATCCCTGCGTGCGGAACGCAACGCCGCTTCCAAGGAGATCGGGCGGATGAAAGACCCTGTCGAACGCGAAGCGCGCATCGTTGCCATGCGCGAGGTCGGCGACAGGGTAGCGGTGCTGGAGCAGGAACTGCGTGGGATTGAGACAGACCTTTCCGAGAAACAGCTTTGGATTCCCAATATTCCCCATCCGGATGTCCCGGTTGGTCCGGACGAGAGCCACAATCAGGTGCTGCGGGTCTGGGGCGAACCGCGTGACTTTTCCGCCGAGGGCTTCGAGCCGGTGGCACACTGGGACTTAGGCCCGGAGCTGGATATCCTGGATTTCGAACGCGGCGTCACGCTTTCGGGAAGCCGCTTCTACGTGCTCAAGGGGGCGGGAGCGCGCCTGCAGCGGGCGCTGATTTTCTGGATGCTGGATGTCCACACCCGTGAGGAGGGCTACACCGAGTTCTATGTGCCCTTTGTCGTGCGTCGGGATATGCTGGTCGGCGCGGGGCAGCTCCCCAAGTTCCAGGACAACCTGTACCACGATGTGGAGGATGATCTCTGGATGCTGCCCACCGCGGAGGTGGCTTTGACCAACTTGCACCGCGATGCGATCTTGGAGGCCGCGCAGCTACCCTTGTACTACGTGGCTTATACCCCCTGTTTCCGCCGCGAGAAGATGAGCGCAGGGCGGGATGTGCGTGGGATCAAGCGCGGTCATCAGTTCGATAAGGTGGAGATGTACAAGTTTGTCACCCCGGAGACCAGCTACCAGGAACTGGATACGCTTGTGGCCAATGCTGCAGGGCTCTTGGAAGCGCTCGAGCTGCCGTACCGCGTGGTGGAGCTGTGCACCGGCGATCTGGGCTTCGGATCGACCCGGACCTATGACCTGGAAGTATGGGCGCCGGGGCAAGGGGAGTGGCTGGAGGTCAGCTCCTGCAGCAACGTGGGGGATTTCCAGGCGCGGCGGGCCAACATCCGCTATCGCCCGGAGCAAGGGGCCAGGCCGCAGTACGTCCATACACTCAACGGCTCGGGCCTGGCATTGCCCCGTGTGATGATTGCTCTCATGGAGAGCTACCAGCAGCCGGACGGCTCCATTGTGGTGCCTGACGTCCTGCGCCCATGGATGGGTGGCCTTGAGGTGATCCGGCGGGGGTAGAACGCACCTGATTTTAGGACAATGACCGTGTAGACATGACATCTAGGGGAGGTATGGTTAATTAATGAAGAAGTTGATGATCCTATCGATATGTGTAATTCTGTCCCTGGTTGGGGTGCTGCCCTTGACTGCCTCTGGCTTGTCCCAGGATATCTCATTGACAACGCCTCCTCCTGTCGTTGAGAAGCCGACTCCGGAGACAACCTCTGCTCTTAGATCCCGTGAAGAGAGTCGAGTGACTTTAGAGAGTGCGCTTCCGGTTGATGACGTCAAAGCTGAGAGCCCTGCACCTTCGTTCTCCGCCGCGGGCTTGACCACGATCATGAGTGAGAACTTCGAGGGAGCCTTCCCTACAGGCCTCTGGAGCGTCTTTGATGATGATGGGGCCACGAATGGCGAGTATTACTGGGATGACATTACCTACAAGCCCTATGCTGGCACTTACAGCGCCTGGGCAGGTGCCAGTGGACTGTCTCCTTCTTCTTATTACACCGATTACATGAAGTCCTGGATGGTCTATGGCCCCTTTGACCTGAGTGATGCCGCCGCCGCCAACTTGCAGTTTTACTACTGGAGTAAGACTGAATTGGATTATGATTATTTCGGATGGTATGCATCGGCGGATGGCACGAATTTTTACGGCACGCGGGTTAGCGGTGCTGCGGCTAGTTGGAACTATGTTGACTTCGATCTCACGAACGTACCGACTCTGGGTGATTTGAGCGGCGATTCATCTGTCTGGATCGCTTTCATCTTCACCAGTGATGGGAGTGGTGTGGATGTTGGCTCGTTTGTGGATAACGTCGTTCTGCAGAAGACCACTTTGACATCTGTTTATCTGCCCTTGGTCGTGCGTAACTACGCGCCACGACTATTCCCGAACGATACGAACTTCACCCTTCAATGGGGACTGCACAATACCGGTCAGACCGGCGGTTATGAAAACGCAGATATCAACGCGCCCGAAGCCTGGTATCTGACGACCGGCAGCAGCGATGTAGTGGTTGCGGTGATTGATACAGGCGTCTACCTCAACCATCCCGAATTTAGTGGTCGGCTGACATCCGGCTGGGATTTTGCCAATAATGATTCCAACGCTAACGATGATAACGGACATGGGACCCATGTGGCCGGTATCATTGGTGCCGCCGGAAATAATACAAGCGGTGTCGCCGGGGTTGCCTGGCAGACGCGCATTATGCCGGTCAAAGTGCTGGACTCTAGTGGCAGCGGCACTTACTCGGACATCGTCGATGGGATCCTGTATGCGGCCAACAATGGTGCAGATGTGATCAATATGAGTTTGGGGGGCACGAGCTATGCGTCCTCGATGCAGAGTGCGGTCACCTATGCCTACAATAAAGGCGTGATCGTGGTGGCGGCGGCAGGTAACTGCGGGGACAGCTATTATATGTATAACGGCTGTACCTCGATGAATCAGACGAATTACCCGGCAGCGATGAACAACGTGCTGGCCGTGGCTTCGACCACGGATACCGACAGCCGCTCGAGCTTCTCCAATCAGAACAGCTACGTGGATATCGCGGCACCCGGATCGGAGATTTACAGTACCTGGACGAGCAGTAATTACCGCTACGACAGCGGCACCAGTATGGCCAGCCCCTTCGTCGCCGGGTTAGCGGCGCTGATCCGTGCCAAATATCCCTCCTATACGCCTTTTCAGGTGGCACAGGCCATTGTGCATAGTGCCACTGATTTAGGCTCTGCCGGACGGGACAATGCCTTTGGCTGTGGGCGTATCGATGCGCAGCGCGCGCTGGCCTATGGGGCGGTGAGCAGCGGCTGCTCGGGCTGGAGTGGGTTTTCCGTGTCGGATGCGGAAGTTGAGAGCGCATCGGTACCGGACCCTGAAGCCGCCTTTGCCCCCGGTGTGTTGTTGGTCAAATTCGATGAGGAGAGTGTGAGT
>JAVEWB010000070.1:0-8864 GCA_034004765.1 Anaerolineae bacterium | reverse complement strand
GGGGAAGATGCGGCGCTCCTGGAGGCGGCGGTTAAGGTGCAGTTCCATGTTGCCTGTGCCCTTGAACTCCTCGAAGATCAGGTCATCCATACGGCTGCCGGTATCGATCAGACAGGTAGCCAGGATAGTCAGGCTGCCACCTTCCTCGATGTTGCGGGCAGCACCAAAGAACTGCTTGGGCGGATAGAGTGCGGCGGGATCAAGACCGCCGGACAACGTCCGTCCGCTGGGTTGAACCACCAGGTTATACGCGCGCGTCAGGCGGGTGATGCTGTCCATCAGAATCACTACATCGCGGCCGATTTCCACCAGGCGCTTGGCGCGCTGCAGTGCCATTTCCGCAACCCGCGCCTGATGCTTGACCGGCTCATCAAACGTCGAGCTGATGACCTCAGCATCAACGGAGCGATCCATGTCCGTGACTTCCTCCGGGCGCTCACCGATCAGCAGCACCATCAGGTGAACTTCGGGGTGATTGTCGGAGATGCCATTCGCGAGCTGTTTGAGGACCGACGTCTTTCCCGCTTTGGGGGGCGAGACGATCAAGCCACGCTGCCCCTTACCGACCGGGGAAACCATCTCCACCAGACGCTGCGTAAGATTTCGCGGATCCGTAATCACGTTGAAATGCGCTGTAGGGAAAATCGGTGTCAGACGCTCAAAGTGCGGGCGGCGCTTGGCCACTTCCGGATCCATCCCGTTGACCGCCTCGACACGCAGCAGGCTGCGGTATTTCTCCGTATCCTTCGGGGGTCGCACCTGTCCGACGACCATATCCCCTGTCCGCAAGCCAAAGCGCCGAATCTGACTTTGAGAGACATACGCGTCTTCCGATCCCGGCAGATAGCGTGACGAGCGCAGGAAACCAATCCCCTCCGGCATGATCTCCAGGACACCGCCGCCAAAGAACAGACCTTCGCGCTCGGTCTTGGTCTTCAGCAGCAAGAGCATCAGGTCGTCTTTTTTAAGCCGGCTATATCCGGAGACGTTGTAACGCCGTGCCAGATCCCGCAATTCTTGCAAACGCATCTCCTCCAACGTTCGCATATCAAGCTTGCGCAGACCGTCCTCTTCTTCCACAGCCACAACAACCTTGATCTCCGGCTCCAGACTCGGAACGGGCTGTGCCACCAGAGGCTCTTCTTCCTCTTCCCCCTCATACGGCTCCGGTGCTTCGTACTCGCTGTAAGTCTCCGGATACTCAGGGTAGGATTCCGCGTAGTCGGTCTCGTACTCCTCCTCGGGGTAATCCTCACCCTGGGCCTCGCTGAACTCAGCCCCTTCGGGTGTGACAGGCTCATCAGGCACAAGAACACTGTCGTACTCCTCCTGCCCTACCTTGGGCAGAAGTTGTGCGCCCGCCTCCAGATCAGGATCTTGCTGCTCCTCTTCAAAGACATCCGGAAGATCTTCTATAGAATTCACGCTTTCCTCCTTCCTCTACTTACTTCTATCCATAACGGCTGATATATTCTTCGGCTTTCTCAACCAATTCGCGATTTCCAATAAACAGTGGAACGCGCTGATGAAGTTCCGAAGGCACAATATCGAGAATGTCCTGCGTGCCATCCGAAGCATAGCCCCCGGCATGTTTGGCAATAAAGGCCAGAGGGCCCGCCTCGTAAAGCAGTCGCAGTTTCGCTTTGGGGGACTGCTCCCCCTTATACAACAGCGGGTAATAAAAAACGCCGCCTTTCAACAAATTGCGGTGGAAATCGGCCACCAACGCCCCTACATAACGGAAAGAAAGGGGCTCAGAAGCATAGCCATCGTCCTGCCCGCTCAGATAACGCGTATAGCGCTGCACACCGGTGCTCCAAAGCTGCTCGTAGGCAATATTGGCACTGTAATACCTGGGCACAGCCGGAAAAGTCATATTTGGGTGCGAGAGAAGAAACTCTCCCAGACTTGGCTCCAATGTAAATCCATGCGCTCCCTGGCCGGTCGTGTAGACCATCATGGTGCTCGAGCCATACACAATATAACCCGCCCCGACCAGGTCACGGCCTGGCTGCAAACAGTCCTCAATGCCACCCGTCGTGCCCAACGTGCTTTTGCGGCGGTAAATGCTAAAGACCGTCCCAACACTCACATTCACATCAATATTCGAGGATCCATCCAGCGGGTCAAAAATCAAAACATACTTCCCCTCGCGCATCGGCGAGGTCCCACTGACCAGGTCCTCCTGCTCCTCAGTCGCCATCACCCCCACACGCCCGGTATAACTATTCATCCGGATCATGGTCTCATCCGCGAAGATATCAAGCTTCATCTGCCGCTCGCCCTGGATGTTGATGCTCCCCGCTTCACCCAGGACGTTACTCAACCCTGCATGGCGGATCTCACGGGCAATCAGCTTTCCGGCCAACGCGATGTCGTACAGAAGGTTCGAAAAGACACCTGTGGCTTCCGGATAATGTGCTCGCTCCTGTTCCAGAATGTGCCGCTCAATGGTAATCAGCCTTGAATACATTCACCCTCCCTATAAACTGATCTCTAGATATGGTTTAGATAAACTGGCAAATCTTACTGTAGGGCATCCCTAAAGGGAGACTACAGTTTAGGATCAGATAGGTCATTCGGCGCAGGTACAGTGAGCATCACCTGCTCCATTTCGGTTAGTGAAAGAGCTTGTTTGCCACCAATGCTTAACCGTGCAGCGGGGCCACATTCAGGGCGGATAAATGACAATCGACGGGACAATTAAAGCTGCTCTAAAATCGGACGTCTATACAATAAAAGTTTTCCCAAAGCAAGCACCACGCTGCTGCACCCATAAGAACTCGCTACCCTAAAATGAAAGCAACCAGCCAACTCAAAAACCCGGCCCACAGCAAAGAGTCAATGCGGTCTAGCATCCCACCATGTCCGGGGATCAAATTTCCGGAGTCCTTGACCCCGACTTCCCGCTTGATCATGGAAACGAACAGGTCGCCCAACGGCGTCAAAATTGCCAGAACGCCCCCCAGAACCATACCGCGCCAGGGAGAAAGCGTCGTCAGCGGACCACCTACGTATCCCCACACCATACCGAGCAGCAGCCCACTCAGAAGGCCGCCTACCACCTCCGCCGCGTAGCCTTCCCAGCTTTTGCCCGGGCTCAGCTTGGGAGCCATCTTATGGACGCCCCATCGCCGGCCAATCAGATACGCGGCCGAATCTGCGATCCAGACAACAGGCAGCGCGGTCAATGTCCACCAGAGACCCTCAGGCAAAGCGCGCAAGCGCAGCAGGTAGGCACCCCCGACAGCCAGGTAAAGCCCCCCGCTCAGTGACAACGCCCAGGTTGCAGTAGGGTCTTTCGCACCCGAACGGAAAAGCTGGCTGGCCGCGCCGAGCAACACGAGAAAAGCCATACCGGGGCCCAACCAGGCGCCCTGACCCCAGAGGGCGTCTCCCCACCAGAGGAGCACAACTGCCCACACCATCGGCAGGAAAAGCCCGTAGTCTTTGAGAGACAGCAGCTTTGCATATTCCAACCCGGCCAGCCCTAAGGCCAGCAGTACCATCGCAGCAAAAACCCAGCCACCCGCAATGATAGCCATCAAAACGGCGGGCAGGAGGATGAGCGCACTGATCACGCGAACTTTCATGAAAACAACGCCCTTGTCCTAGAGATAGCGTCGGAAGTACCGTCAGATGGCGATGAGGTAGTGTACCCGCTCGCAAACAACGAACCATATAAACCAGATAGCAAAAGGGGAATAAATGGATCGTTTCAGGTAAGGCACCCTAATCCTCAGTCTCAGAATGTCCCTCGTGAAGGCCGCCATAGCGACGCTCACGAAGCGCGAACTCATTTAAGGCTTTGTAAAACTCTTCCTTGCCGAAATCGGGCCAAAGCACCGGCGTAGCCCAATATTCCGCATAGGCTCCCTGCCACAGCAAGAAGTTGCTCACACGCATTTCCCCACTGGTACGGATAATCAAATCAGGATCCGGCAATCCGGCCGTATAGAGATGGGCACTTATCAGTTCCTCGGTGACTTCTTCTGGGGGGGTTCCTTCTTCCATGATACACCTGACAGCTTTTATGACCTCTGCGCGCCCACCATAATTAAACGCGATATTGGCGATCAAGCGGTTGTTGTTCTTGGTAAGCTCAAGCGCGTCGCGGATGCCTTGCGCAAGATCAACGGGCAAAGGATCCAAATTCCCCATATGCCTCAATTGTACACCATTTTTATGTAATTCGTCAACCTCTTTTTCCAGAGACTCTTTGAGGATGCTCAATAAGCCCCGCACCTCGGCCTCAGGCCGCTTCCAATTTTCAGTTGAAAAAGCGTATACGGTCAGGATCGGAACGCCAAAATCTACCGCCGCACGGAAAATCCGGTGGAGATTATCCACACCCGCGCGGTGCCCGACCAGGCGTGGCAGTCCCCGCTTCTTCGCCCAGCGGCCGTTCCCATCCATAATGATACCTACGTGGGATGGCAAATGAGGTAACGGCGGATACACTTTCTCGGTCTCCTGGTGGCTCATATACCCTCCAAAAGTCTATGGGAGCAATAATGAGGCAAAGTCATCCTAAAACCATGAGGGTGAAACCTGACACTGTCAGGCACAGCAAAAAGATTTGACAGCGACCTCAATCAGATAAAGGAGAGACTCCAAAAAAATCCCCTTCCGCATCGATCAGATCGTCATGATCTCTTGTTCTTTATGATCCCCTACTTCGGCCACTTTATCCGTATATTGATCGGTCAGCTTCTGAAGATCTTCCTGGGACCGCTTCAGCTCGTCCTCAGAAATAAGCTTCTCATTCTCAAAAGAGCGTAGATCTTCCAAAGCCTCCCGCCGAATATTGCGCAGCGTCACTTTGGTATCCTCGACGCGTCGTTTCACGATCTTGACCATCTCCCGCCGCCGCTCTTCCGTGAGGCGTGGGATCGGGATACGAATGACATGGCCATCATTGCTCGGGTTCAACCCCAGGTCTGATTGCAAAATAGCCTTCTCGATCTCTTTCATAGAACTGGGATCGTAAGGGCGAATAAGCAGCATCTGAGGTTCCGGCGCAGAAATTACCGCCAACTGCTTGAGGGGTGTGGGCGATCCATAATAATCCACCAGCACACGTTCCACCAGCGCAGGGGCAGCCCGCCCCGTACGCAGCCCACGGAAATCATCCTCCATGGACTCAATACCTTTCTTCATTCGCGTTTCGGTCTCGCGCAGCAAATCGTCAATCATTTTTACCTCCTTGCCACCTTTAGGCCCCAACCACTATGCTTCAATCAACGTCCCGACCGGCTGGCACAGCATAGCCTTCTCCAGGCTGCCGGGCTCCCAAAGGTCTACTACAATAATCGGCAGGTCATTGTCCATACAGAGCGTGATGGCCGTAGAATCCATGACCCCTACCCGCATGTTCAACGCCTCGAGATAGGTTAGATGATCAAAGCGATGCGCATCGGGGTTCTTCTGCGGATCCGCATCATAGATACCATCCACTTTGGTAGCCTTCACCAAAAGATTGGCACCGATTTCCGTGGCCCGCAGTGCAGCCGCCGTATCCGTGGTGAAATATGGATTGCCCGTGCCCGCACCAAAAATGACGACACGCCCTTTTTCCATATGTCGTATCGCGCGCAGACGGATGTAAGGCTCTGCAATCGCACGCATCTCAATCGCCGTCTGCACACGGGTTGTAACGCCCTGACGTTCCAAAGCATCGCCCAACGCCAGCGCATTCATGACCGTCGCCAGCATCCCCATGTGGTCCGCCGTCGCCCGGTCCATACCGTGTTCCAGGCCATCGCGTCCGCGCCAGAGGTTGCCCGCGCCAATAACAATCCCTACTTCAACATCCAGAGCGCGGATCATCGCAATTTTGGCAGCCACTTCGTCTGCCATGTGGGGATCGATACCAAAACCAACGGGGCCAGCCAGCGCTTCTCCCCCAATCTTTATGACAACCCGTTTATAGTGCGGTGATGCCATACTCCCCCTTTATCAGGGAAAAAGTCTGGAGGGTTACCCCTCCAGACTCTCCCCCAGTTCAAAACGCACAAAACGCCGTACCACGATGTTCTCACCCGTCCTGGAAATCGCTTCCTTGATGAAAGCATCCATCGTCTTATCCTCGTCACGGATAAAAGACTGCTCCAGCAGGCAAACATCCTGATAGAACTTGTTCATACGGCCCTCTACGATTCTATCGAGCACGCTCTCAGGTTTCCCTTCTTCCAGGGCCTGCGCACGGTAGAGCTGACACTCGTGTTCAAGCACCGCTTGAGGCACATCCTCACGCTGGACATAGCGCGCAGAGAGCGCAGCAATCTGCATCGCGATGTCATTCACCAGGCTCTGGAACTCTTCGGTGCGTGCAACGAAATCCGTCTCACAGTTCACTTCGACCAGCACGCCAATCCGACCGCCCGCGTGAATGTACGAAGTCACCAAACCCTCTTTAGCTTCGCGGTCCATCCGCTTGGCTGCCTGGGCCAGCCCTTTTTCGCGCAGGTAATCCACGGCCTGGTCGAAATCACCATTGGCCGTTTCCAAAGCCTTGCGGCAGTCCAAAATACCAGCGCCCGTCGCCTGGCGCAAATCTTTCACCATTTCAGCCGTGATCGCCATAATTCCCCGCTCCCCTAGTTCCTGTCGTCCTCAAGTGCGTCGTCTTCCTCAATGGGCAAAACTTCCTCTTCCTCGGAAGGCGAAACTTCTTCATCCTCAAGCTCACCTTGCAGAGATTCGTCGCTGAACTGAATCTTGCGCAGGCGCTCCCGCGTTTCGGCACTCAAATACTTCTCGTCCTCTTCCGCGTAAGGTTCTGCTTCCTCAGGTTTCAGCTCTTTCCGCAAAGCCAGGCCTTCCAGAGCCGCATCGGCCATCTTGGAAGCCATGAGGCGAATTGCACGAATCGCATCATCGTTAGCAGGGATTACGTAATCAATCCGTGAAGGATTGCAGTTTGTATCCACGACCCCTACAATCGGAATACCCAGGCGGTCCGCTTCCGCTACGCCGGTGGATTCCACGTGCACATCCACGACAAAGATCGCGCCGGGCAGGTTCTCCATCTGCCGCAATCCTCCCAACCGCAAATTCAGCTTCTCAATCTCGCGGCTCAGCATCAACGCTTCCTTCTTAGTCAACAGGGCAAAATCACCTGCGTCGCGCCGGGCTTCCAGGTCCTTGAGATGGTCAATGCGCGCCTTAATGGTACGCCAGTTGGTAAGGGTCCCCCCTAACCAGCGCTGAGTCACATAGGGCATGTTGCAGCGTGTAGCTTCCTGCGCCAGCGTTTCCTGGGCCTGTCGCTTGGTGCCCACAAAGAGCACCTGATCCCCACGGGCTACCGTGTCACGGACAAACGCGTACGCGCGTTCCAATCCCTTGACGGTTTGCTGAAGATCGATGATGTGAACATTATTGCGCTCGGTGTAAATATACCGCGCCATATGAGGGTCCCAGCGCCGCGTTCGGTGCCCGAAGTGAACCCCAGTTTCCAACAACTGCTTCATTGTAACAATTGCCATTCCTGTACATCCTCCTGATCGTGTTTTTAACCTCCGCGGCCTTCATCCCTCGCAGGAACCCACCAGGGGCACATCCTGCTCAGTCCGGTCGCGTGTGTGGTATTGGGTCATAACCCAAAGAAACATTGTACCATAAAAGCCTATAGGGGCAACAAGGCGCAAAAGTGATCTTCTAAAATGCGAGGCACCTGCACACTACGACTCCGTGGTTATTTCGGGCGAAGTTCCCTTTTTGGCCTTCAAACTCAACAGACGATATCCTTCACTCCGCTGCGTCTTCAACTGAAAAGGGGCCCCCATCGACTTCAAGGCATTGCGCAGCCAATGAATATGTACATCCAATGTCCGGGTATCTCCCAGGTAATCCGTCCCCCAGACCTCCTGCATCAAGACGGCCCGGGAGAGTGTTTTCTCCGGGGCACGCAGGAAAGCAAGGGCCAGTGCGGCCTGCTTCGGCGTAAGGAAAGTCGTCTCCGTGGCCCAGGTCAGGGAATATCCGGCCACGTCCAACTGCAAGCCACGCCAGGCAACCACCACGCCATTGCATTCCGGCAAAACCCGTGAGAGGCGGTGGAGAAGCTGGCGCAATGTGAAGGGGTGACGTAGAAAGCCGTGCGCCCGAGGGAATTTGTCCAGCCGCATTCCTTTACCCAAGAGGAAAAAAAGAGGTAAACTCGGCCAGCGCTGCTTCAAATCCTCACAAAACCGCGTCGTATCGAAGCGCACCGAGGGCACGTCCAGCAAAACAAGATCTGGCATTTCGGCCTCTACCGCCGTCACGGCCTCTTTGCGGCCGTGAGCCAGCGCAATCTCGTAATGCTGCGCTAAGGTTGGCAGGAGCTCTTGTTCAACCGCGTGCTGCCGCTCCACGAATAAAATTCGATACTGTTTCAAAGAGGACTCCCCAAACATGCACAATAATAGGCGGGCTTATCATAAGGCATTATACCATAGGTAAAAGACATGCAAAATTTCGGGCCGCCCATTGGCTTCGAGAAGGGAGAATATATTAACACTCCGTGAATAGTAGAGTATAATGATCAGTAGAAAGACATGATCATGAACAAAAACAAGCCCGATACCCCTACACCCCCGGCTCCGCGTTGGGAGCGCCACACAGCCTTCTTAGAGCCTATGCTGCTGCTCCTGCTCTCGCGGGAGCCAACGCATGGGTATCGGCTGACCGAGCAACTGACGGAGGTCTTCAACGTTGCAGAACTGCCGCCCCAGACCGTTTACCGGACGCTGCAAACCATGGAGGCGGCGCACTGGATCACCGCGACCTGGGATATCGACCGTCCCCAGGCTCCTCCACGCAAAGTCTACACTCTGACCCAAGAGGGAGAGGCCGCACTGACGTCCTGGTTCGCCGAA
>JAVEWB010000069.1:0-8875 GCA_034004765.1 Anaerolineae bacterium | reverse complement strand
TCGATCACAATCCCGCATCTACGCCGTGCTTTTCAGGCCTGGGATGACCTGTAGAAAAGCCCTGTGGCGTGAGCAGGAACGTGGATTTCAGAATAAGAACAGAGAGGACAATGAAGAATGATGAATAAGAAGCTGTTGAAAACTGTGATGGGGGTGCTGCTGAGCCTGGGGCTGCTTGTGGGACTGGTGGCTTGTGCACCTGCGGCTGAGGTGCCGCCGACGGCGACTGTGGCTCCGGCTGAGACGGAGGAACCTGTGCAGGCGCCCACGGATGAGCCCGCGGAGAGCGCGCCGAGTGACTTGATGCAGTACAGCGCTCCCCCGGAAATGCAGATCGATCCGGCCAAATACTATGCGGCGACGATTGAGACGGAGAAGAGGGACATTACGGTGGAACTCTTCGCCGCCGAGGCCCCCAAAACGGTGAACAATTTCGTTTTCCTGGCCCGCGAGGGATTCTATGATAACACCACCTTCCACCGGGTCATTGCCGGCTTCATGGCGCAGGGTGGCGATCCGACCGGCACGGGGCGCGGTGGCCCGGGCTATGAGTTCGCCGATGAGTTCACCCCCGCACTGAGCCATGATCGCGCAGGTACACTCTCGATGGCCAATGCAGGCGCGAACACCAACGGCAGCCAGTTTTTCATTACCTACATCCCGACGCCGTGGCTGGATGATCTGCACACGGATTTTGGTCGGGTGATCAAGGGGATGGACGTCCTCCCGTTGCTCAGCGAGCGTGACCCTGAGAACGCGGTGACACCCGGCGACCTGATCAAGACGATCAGCATTTCCGAGAGTGAAGAGCCCTTCCCCTCGGATATCCCGGCTGCCGAGACGGTCGTCGTCCCTGCTAACCCGATCGAGCGCAACGGCCTGTACCTTCAGCCGCCGGTGATGGCCATCGATTCGGAGAAGAGCTACGAGGCCACGATTGTCACGCCCAAGGGCGAGATTGTGGTAGCACTGGACGCTGCGGCTGCCCCGCAGACGGTGAATAACTTCGTTTTTCTGGCGCAGCAGGGATTTTATGATGGGCTGACCTTCCACCGGGTGGAGTCTGACTTTGTGATCCAGGGAGGCGATCCTTTGGGGAGCGGTCAGGGTGGGTCAGGATACCTTGTCCCTGCCGAGATCGGACTCGAGCATGTGGAGGGCGCGCTGGCCATGGCACGGATGGGAGATCAGGGGAATCCCCGACGGATGTCCAGCGGGAGCCAGTTCTACATCACACTGACGGCGACCCCGATGCTCGATGGTGCGTATACGGTCTTTGGCCGGGTTGTTGAAGGGATGGATGTGGTGAAAGCCACGGCGGTGGGCGATATCATTGAGCAGATCACGGTTGAGGAGAAATAGTGACTTCGCTTGAGGATCCTTTCACGGTGTTAACCGACGCTTTAGAAGGCTCCATGACCTCTTTACTTGAGGTCGTGGAGCGTTGGGATTTGGAGAAGGTGCATTTCGATGCGGCTTTGCGCGATGACCTGGTGACTGTGTCGCAAATGGCCCGGCAGATGAGCACGATTATGGACGAAGCTGTGCCGCGGCTGCGGCTCGAAGATCCCGGAACGCTGAACGTGTTCAAGCACAAGCTTTCGAATAAATTGCACCTCATCCTCAATGGTGCCACATTGCTTCTCGGAGACGAGCAGTATGAGCCGATGGCCGATGCCGATCTGATGCAGGTTCTACAGATTGTGGCAAACAGTGCGCAGACTTTAAAAAACGAGTTGGTGTCTGATCGAACAGATTTCGGACAGTAAGATACCTGGGGTTGCCATTATGAAAGCTTTGATCCTTAATGGTGCCAGAAAAGGAGATCCTTCCTTATTGGCACTGATTCAACACCTGCTGGAAGAGAAGCTGGGGGAAGGCGGGTGGGGGGTCACTGTTTTCCTGCTGCGTGAGCTTTCCGCTGCTCATTGTGCCGGGTGTTCTGGCTGTTGGGCAAAGGATGCTTGTGTGTACCGGGACTCGACCCAGGAGATTGCCGGCCAGATAGCCGACAGCGATCTGTTGATTTTCCTCACGCCGATAACGTTTGGGGGATACTCGACGGAACTCAAGCAAGCTCTCGCGCGGTTGATCCCCGGATGGATTTCTTCTTCCGCGGAACTTGATGGGGACGGAGTTCGTGAGCCGCATTATCCCTCTTTGCTTGCCGTGGGCACACTGCAGCACCGGGTAGCGGATAGCGAGCGTTTCTTTAGGGAGGTTGTGGAGCGGAGTGCGGTCAATTTCTTCAGCCCCAGGCATGCTGCCGGGGTGATTGTCGGCGATCCCGGCCCTGAGCAGATACGTCAGGAAATCCTGGCGCTTTTAGACCAGGTGGGCGTGGCGTCCTAGCCTTGGGGTAACCGTGTTGTACTGTTTATTGGGTATGTCAGAGGTAGGCCAAACACCGTTCGCGCGACTAAAGTTCAGGTGGCAAAAGTGACCGGTAAATCTTACCCCCTTTCTTCTCAGTTTCACTCCGGGAAGATCGTGCTGGAAAAGAAGCAGCTTTTCATTGCCGGCATAGGCTTGCTGCTGCTCCTGCTTATTTTTGGGGGTGTATTGGTATGGCTGGATGCGCGCGCTATCTCTCGGAGTGAGCGCCTGTTTAATGAGCAGCAGGCATCTCGGGTTGCGTCTGCGCGACAGGCTCTATCGGATTATCTGACCTTACTATTCACCAAGGTGGAGATCCTGGTTTATCAATCGGTGTTCCGCGGGTACTCCACGGAACCGGCCTACACGCGGGTGTGTGATTCTTTCGCTGAACGAAAGGCCGTCTACCCGGATATCCTGTCCTTTACTTACCTCGAATCGCCGGAGCGCGTGGTCTGCACGCAGATTGTGGGGACTCCTGCCGGTGCTGAAGCAGAAAGTCTTTCCAGGCAGTGGGCGCGGACGTACTGGGCGGAAGTGAGCACCCGTGAGCAGGGAGCCTTTATTCCTCCTTTTCACATCGAAGCCGATTTTCAGATGTTCGGCCTGTTGTTCCCCGTCTGGGCTGGTGAAGAATTCCAGGGACTTGTGACCGTTGTCCTGGATTTTACCCCTTCGATTCAGCGCTATATAACGCCCTTGCAATCAGGCCAATATAGTGAGGTCATTTTGATCGATGGACGCGGCCTGGTGTTGTATGCTTACAGATTGGAGCACCTTGGACGCAGTGTGCTCGAAGAGCTGCATGTCTCTTCCCCCGAGATACTGGCGGTCGATCGTCGTATGCTTACTGAGCTATCGGGGGTGGATTCCTATGTACTGGCGTCAGAACCCGGCGGCCAGGGCCCTCGGAGGCTGCTTGCCTGGAACACGGTAGAGATCCAAGACCAGAAGCTGATTATCGCACTTGTGGCTCCTGATATTGCGATTGCGGAAGCGACGTATGATCTGCGTCTCCAACGGGTGCTGCTTGGTGTCGCGTTGATTTTCTTCCTTTCGGCGGGCAGCCTGGCCTGGTTTTTCATCCGCCAGAGGTTTCTGGAGCAAAACGCAGTGGAGCTGCACCGGCAGGTGGAGCTGCGTACTGCAGAACTGACCGCCAGCGAGGCTCGCTACCGTTTTCTGGTGGAAAATGCACCGCTGGGCATCTTTGTGTTCGATAAAGCGGGGGCGCTTCTTTCGATGAACCCGGCTATGTTGCAAATCCTCGGCTGCTCACCCGATGAAGCTGCTGAGACGATGGCCGCGCTTTCATTGTCGGACCTGACGGATCTGGATTTCTCGAAACTCATACATCTTTATCGTGAAAATACTGAGCCGGTCGTCGTCGAACGTCTGTACGAAAGCCTCCATGGAAAAACAGTGCACCTGCGTTCCCATGTTACGCCCATCATGGATCCGACGGAGGATCTGCTGGGAGGGCTGGCGCTGGTGGAGGATCTCTCGCGACTGCGGCATATGGAGGATACGCTGCAGCAGCGAAGCCATGAATTGTCCTTCCTTCATCGGGCAACCCAGCTTTTTAGTGCTCCCTCGGCGTTGGACCAGGTTTTCAAAGGCGCTTTGGAGGAAGTACGGCGCTTGTTGAATGTCTTTGCCTGTTCGATCTGGCTGGTGGATTCTGATAGCGGCGACTTAGTGTGTCGTCAGGCTACCGGACGTAAGGCGGAGGTGATCCGCGGCTGGCATTTGAAGCCGGGAGAAGGGCTGGCCGGTTGGGTAGCGCTTCATGGAAAGAGCTTGATTGTGCCCGACGTGCGTGAAGATGCGCGCCATTTCAATGGCGTAGCCGAAGAGACCGCACAGGAAATGCGTTCGATTCTCACGGTCCCGCTGCGTGTCAGGAAGCAAGTGATTGGGGTTCTGCAAGTCTTGGATGAGGAAGTCGGACGTTTCAAGCCGGGAGATCTGCTGCTTCTGGAGCCCCTGGCTGCAGCCGTGAGTATTGCGGTGGAGAATGGTCGTCTCTTTGAGGAGGAGCAGAAGCAGCGGGTGCTTTCAGATGCTCTGGCCGAGGCGGCGGTTGTAGTCAACAGCACGCTGGATCTGGAGCAGGTGCTGGATCATATTCTGGAACAGGTTGCCCGTGTGGTGCCGGGCGATGCGTTCAACATCATGGCGGTTGAAGGGACCCGCGCCCGGGTAATTCGCTGGCGTGGGTATGAGCGACTGGGGTTGGCGGACCTTATCTCCACGTTGAATTTCCCCCTTACCCGTTATCATAATTTGCGAGTGATGATTGAAGCGGGAACCCCTGTGTCGGTTTCGGATACGGCAGCCGATTCGAACTGGTACGTATTGGAAGGCTGGGAGCAGTTGCGCTCGTATCTGGGCGCTCCTATCAAGGTTGCCGGCCAAACGTCAGGGTTTCTCAATGTGGACGGCACCCGACCCGGTCAATTCAGCGCGGCTGATCTCGAGCGGTTGGAGGCCTTTGCCAGCCACGCCGCGATTGCGATTGAGCATGCACGTCTGTTTACTGCTTCACAGCAGCGCGTGCGCGAGATGGAAACGCTGCAGCGCACCAGCCTGCAGATCACGTCGACGCTGGATTTGCCCACTGTGCTGGACAGCATTGCGGCCAATGCGATGACATTGGTGGAGGCAACGGATTGCCATATTTACCTTTACGACGAAGAGGAGGGCACCTTCACCTTTGGGGCGGCTCTCTGGCGAGATGGTCGCAAGGATCCAGCGGTGGAGATGCCACGTCGGGATGGCTTTACCGCTTATGTGGCGCACAAAGGGTGGCCTGTGGTCATCGATCAGGCGCTGCAGCATCCTTTGTTCGAGACGGCAGCCGCCCAGCACTGGGGGGTCGAATCGATTGCCGGGTTCCCGCTTAAGCTCGCCGGGCATGTCTTAGGAGTTTTTACCATCGCTTTTCTTGAGCCGCACACTTTTACTCAGGAGGAACTGCGGGTCTTGACGCTGCTGGCGGACCAATCCGCGACCGCTGTCGAGAACGCCCAGCTCTATCGGCAGCTTCACGAATACGCGGAGGATCTGGAGCAGCGGGTTCAGGCGCGTACTGCGGAGATTAAGACCCAGTACGCGCAGTTGGAGGCCATTCTGAGCAGTACAACTGACGGCATCTTGGTGGCCGATAGCGCGGGGGAGATTGTGCGTTTGAACCCGGTCGTACAACTCTGGCTGACTCAGGCGCTTTCACCCGTTGACAATGAGCGCTTCCGTGCTGCCGTTCGAGAGCTTGCTGCTCAGGCGGGGAAACGTCCGGTGACCTTGTTGGAGCTGACCGGCCTGGATCTGGAACTGCACGCTGCACCGATCGTACAGCCCGAATCTCAAGAACTGCTGGTCGTGATTGTGGTGCATGACGTGAGCCATTTGAAAGCCTTGGATCGGATGAAGACGAATTTTGTCTCCAATGTTTCGCACGAATTGCGTACCCCTGCGGCGACGATCAAGCTCTATGTGGAGTTACTGCAGCGTGGCCCGGCGGACAAATGGAACACCTATTTGGAAGCGTTGGATAAGGAGTCGGCCCATCAAGCCAAGCTGGTCGAAGACATCTTGCAGATTTCGCGTATCGATGCGGGCCGCCTGGAGTTGAAGCTGGTACGCACACCGCTGGAGACTCTGACGACGGATGCTGTGAATCGCCATCTGCTTGTGGCTCAGGAACGTGGCATTCAGCTTGTACACCGGCAGATGGAGCCGGAGGTGCTGGTGATGGCAGACTCCGAGCAGATGGCGCTTGTGTTCAATAACCTGATACGCAACGCGATTCAGTACACGCCTGAGGGTGGAGAAATCGACGTGTGTGTGGCGGAAGTCGAAGCAGAGGGCAGCCGCTGGGCCAAAGTCGCGATCGCCGACACCGGCATGGGTATTCCGGAGCCGGAACTTCCGCGTGTTTTTGAGCGTTTCTTCCGCGGGGACAGGCCGCGGGAGATGCAGATCTCCGGCACGGGATTAGGATTGGCGCTGGTGAAGAATATTATCGAGCTTCACGGCGGTTATGTCACGGTTGAGAGTCAGGAGGGCACAGGAACTACCTTCACTGTGTGGCTGCGCAGTATAGATTGAACTTACTTGCCTTGTGTCGCTTTGTGTTTTTCTTATCTTTGCTGTATGCTTGGTCTATAGCCTTTGTAAGGAAACCGTTTGAAAGTATGATTTGAGGAGAAAAACCATGTCCAGAAAAAATCTAATTACCTTCATTTTTTTGATGCTCTTGGGCTTGTGCGTCAGCGCTTGTAAGCCATCTATATCGTTGAGCACACCGACGCCTGAAGTCCGTGAGGTCATCGTAGAAGTCACCCCAACGCCGCTGCCTGAGGAGCGCAAACTGGAAATCTTCCACTGGTGGACCGCTGAGGGGGAGGTCGAGTCAGCGAAGGCGATGTTTGAAGCTTTCCATGATGCCTATCCTGAGGTTGAGGTGGTGGAGAACCCTGTGACCGGAGGCGGTGGGGTGAGCCATCGTGTGGTGCTGGAAGCCCGGTTGTCTGCTGCCGTGCCTCCGGACACCTTTCAGACGTTGGGGGGGGCTGAGCTGAAATCCTATGTGGATGGGGGGTATATGGTGGACCTTGAGGACCTCTATTCCGAGTTGGGCTATGAGGCGGTGATCCCAAGGCCGCTGGCCAATGCGGCCACGATTAACCAATATCCGTATGTGATCCCGTTGAACATGCATATTCAGAACATCCTGTACTACGACAAGAAGCTGTTCGATGAGATGGGATTGGAAGCACCTACAACCTACGATGCGCTGCTTGCTGCGGCTGAGGCGATTAAGGCGGCAAATCCTGACATGTACCCTCTGGCGCTTGGCTCGGAGGAGAAATGGGAGGCTGCCTTCCTGTTTGATAGCATTCTCCTGGAGGTCGGTGGGCCTGCGTATTACGTGAAGTTATATAAGGGGGAGATTGACGTCACCGACGACCCGATTTTTAGAACTGCCTTGCAGAAGTTGGAGGCACTGGTGCCCTACATTTACCCGGCTCATGCCGATTTGACCTGGGACGAGTCCTGTGGCCTGGTCGCCTCCGGTGACTCTGCGATGGTGATCATGGGGACCTGGGGGATTGGATATTTCAAGAGCCGCGGTTGGGAGCCCGGTAGTGACTTCAGCTCTGTGACTTTCCCACAGCAGCCGCAGCGCGTCTTGCTGTTCCATGCCGACGCTTACGGGCTGGCTAAGGGGGCACCGCATCCGGAGACCACGCTGGATTGGCTGCGCACGGTTGCTTCACCCGAACTGCAGATTGCAACAGATGTGCTCCAAGGCGGCCTTTTCGCGCGGACTGACATCGACCCTGCCGAGTTCCCTGATCCGATCCGCCAGGAGCTGCAAGCTTACGTCAATGCGAATCCTGATAAGCTGATCCTCGACCAGCACGGCAGTATTGCTCCTCTGGCGTTCACCCAGTCTTATTGGGAGCTCCTCACGGCTTTTATTGAGAACCCCGATGTGGATGAAACCATTCTATCGGTGGCCGATTTGTTTATGATCTACGACGTGCGAACAGAGGCTGCCTGGTATATATGGCCGTAGGCTCATTGACGTGCGTTGCATCAGACTGAAATGAACTAGACTCCATAAATATTGCGAGGGAAAAAGTAACCGGGGTTGCACAGAGGCAATCCCGGTTAACGTGTGGGTCGTACAGGATTCGAACCTGTGACCCTGGGCTTAAAAGGCCCCTGCTCTGCCGGACTGAGCTAACGACCCACGCCCCATGATTATAACATGCCCAAATGATATGTCAACATCAGATGTAATGCAACTGTCCTGATGGCAGTGGGATGGTTTCTGGGGAGGCAGTCCCCAGATAGGCCAGATGGGCGGCGCAGGTGCAGTCCGAGGCCCCAAAGCGGGGCACGACAACCTGTCCCGCGTCATCTTTTAATAAGAGGGCGGCCCAGGCACATTCAAGGTGCTCACCCGGAGCCAGCCAGAGGGCAACAGGACGGCTTGCCGTTCTGAGGTAGTCGATATGCCAATGGAGATGGTTTCCCCCGTGCAGGTGGCGTCCTATACGTGCCGCCAGCCCGCCCGGCCCCCAGGCACTACCGACGTAAATATAGAGTCCGGCGGGGAAATGCCAGGGTCCCAATGCGCCTATGGTCAGCGTTTGTGCTTCGGAGGTAACCAGACCCAGGGCGTAAGTCCCCGGCGCAGAGGTCAGGACTTCATCTGGCGCTGCCATAACATCCCGCCCAGCCAGCTCAAGATCACGCCGATGCCGGTGCTGAATATCCCGGCTACGTCCATCAACCGGAGCGCGTGGTCTGGCCCCAGTCGGTAGATGAGGATCCCTTCATAGGCTGAGGGCAGCGCGAGCGCAATTAGCCCCAAGAGGATGAAAAAGCTGCCCGCACCACTCAGCGCGAGCACATACCAATCTTTGTCTATCTGACGGGTTAATCTTGAGAGGGCGGTGGTACCGGCAGGTCGTCGGCTGATGTG
>JAVEWB010000068.1:0-8947 GCA_034004765.1 Anaerolineae bacterium | reverse complement strand
ACATCGAAACCATCCAGGTAAAGCTCCTTGCGCACCTCATCACGTTTCGCCACAGCGCTCAGATCATTGATCATGTTCAACAGGTGCTGCCCGGCTTCATAGATGGAGGTCAGATCTTCCTCTTGAAAATCCGTAATAGGCCCATCAATGCCCTTCAAAATCACTTTGGAGAAGCCCGTGACCGCATTGATGGGGGTCTTCAAGTCATGGCTGATTCTTCTGACCGCCTGGACGTTGGCTTCCCTCACGGCCGCTGATTTTGCACTGCAAAACCCAACTGTCATCTCTCCCAAGAAACAGACTAGGCGAGGTTGTAGCACCGCAGATTGTTCGGGAGTAAGAAGAGCGGTCACGCAGTGAGCAAACGCCTCGGACAAAGCGATCACTGCATGAGGCTGCGTGTCCCCAATTCCCATCAACACCACACCTAAGGCACGCGCCGCCTCGACATCCATCTCATCCGCCCAAAAAGCGGTAATCGCGTCTGTCACCAGTGCGGCCAACTGCGATTTCACTTCAGCCGCTTCCAAAGGGGCAGGGCTGGCCTGACGCAATGCTTGATACCATTGTTCTACAAGCCCAACGCTGCAAGCGTCTAAAACTTCTTGAAGTTGGACAAATTCTGCCGGGTTCAAGGCACACTCCTCATCCATAAACGTTAGAATTGCGATTGTATATATTATCGTTCAACCCGGCTGAATGGCAACTGAGGATAGAAATCCAAACACAGCTTCAATGTCATCCTCTGAATCCGGGCTTAACGACCTGCTCTATTGGCCCCCAGTCTTCCGCTGCGTCACAAATTCACTTGGAGGCAGATATCCCCAGGCTTCAGGATATGCCCGTGTGAGCACATCATCCCAGGTGTACCCCACCCCCATTGCATAGCCGTTACACGTGCCGCGTCCACCGGCAGAATCCGAAGGGAAAAGCGTCGAGCCATCGGCAAAAGTACGGATCTCCCAATGCAAATGACTGTTAAAACCACGATCATGAACCCGCCCAAGTGGCTGCCCCAGCGTCACGGCCTCCCCTACGGACACCTGCACCTCGGCCACATGCCAGTAGACGGACCAGACACGGTCTCCTTCAAGGAGAAGATGCTCAAGGATCAGGACATTTCCCTCACGTCCCAGCGACTGCGTCCAGGTGACCCTACCGGCAGCAATTGCCGACACCGTCGCACCGGCTCCTTGGTCCCCCATGACCTGCCCCGACGCGTCATAAGCGAACCAATCTTCGCCTGCATGGTAAAGCTGATCAAATGGGACCTGTGCGCCGGCCAGGTCGACAAAACATTTGCCCTCACTGCCCAGGCCCGGGTTTTGTGCCCCATAGCGCGTATCCACAGATAAGGGACCGGTTTCATAGGGAATGTAAGGGCCAAATTCCCCGGGAGGCAGGGGAAAATCGAACGCTGTCGCAATCTCCGGCTCCTGGGGATGCAGCAGCGGCGTAGGCAGCACGCCCGGAGAAGACCCCCCCCCACCGCGCACGAAGCGCCAGGCTCTGACCGCAAAAAATGCCCCAAGCAGCAGTGTAATAAGGAGCAAGCCTCCCCCATACCTGCGCAGATATGAAAAACGATGCAATCGATCCACTCCTCTCTTCGACGTCACACACCACGCCCTAACGTGTCAACAAGCGCTGCAAGACCGACCATTCCTCCGAAGTGATCCCTATGGGCTCCAGAGTAGCTTCATCGCCGGCAACAATGGCCTTTCCGAATCCAGAATCGCGGAAGGCTTTGAGATCTTCCTCGACAGGACTTCCAATGCGGTGATCATTGACGATCTTTCCATCGTGCATGACTAACACGCGGTCCGTCTGCCGTGCCACCACAAGATCATGGGTCACCACGACAAAGGTCGTACCTAACTCCCGATTCAGGCGGCGCATCAACGTGATGATCTCGGCACCACTCTGCGAATCCAGATTGCCGGTAGGTTCATCCGCCAGGACCAGCGCTGGCTTGTTGGCCAGAGACCGTGCAATGGCAATCCGTTGGCGCTGTCCACCGGAGAGCTGGTTAGGCAGATGGTGCATCCGCTCACGGAGCCCCACCAACGCCAAAAGTTCTTCCGCACGATGGCGGCGTGCGACAGGACTGAGCGACTGTCCTATCATCGGAACTTCGATGTTCTCCAACGCATTCAGTGTAGGAATAAGGTTGTGCAACTGAAAGACAAAACCTACCGTACGAGCGCGGAAACTGTCCAAATCTCTGACGGCGGACAGATCCTGTCCGCCGACCAAAACGTGTCCCGTAGTAGGACGGTCCAGTGCTCCCAGCATATTCAACAGCGTCGACTTTCCGGAACCGGAGGGCCCCATCACCGCCACAAATTCGCCGGAGGCAATCTGAATATTCACGCCGTCCAATGCCCGTATCTGCGTCCCATCCCCATAGATCTTGGTCAGGTCCTGTGTCTCGATGATCCACGTACTCGTCATTACACATCCTCGCTATAGTCAACTGGCAGGGTAAAGCGCCACATCAACGACTCACTCGTACCTCAACGCCTCCACCGGCTGTAGGCGCGATGCCCACCAGGCGGGGTAAACCCCACCCACAATGCCCAATACCAACGCCGTTCCCAGTGCCTGCGCAAAAAGCCCCATACTGTATTTCATCTCGATCCATCCCTGCAATGCAGGTGACATATTCAACAGCAATCCCGCTCCTACGCCAATCAAACACCCTGCGACCCCGCCCAGAAAGCTCACGGCCAGAGACTCGCGCACAATCATGCTCAGGATACGCAGCCTCGCCCATCCCAGTGCACGCAGCACGCCAATCTCACGCGTTCGCTCGAAGACACTCATGAACATAGTATTCATCATCCCCAGCCCCCCCACGAGCAGCGCCATGGCTGCGATGGCCCAGGTGTAGCCCTCCATCATCTGAATATCGACCAGGTCATCGGCAAAATCGCTGGCCTGAGAGAGCGTCACTTCAGGGAAACGAGTCTCAACCATCTGAGTCACTTCTTCGGCCTCCTGGGGATCTTCCAACCACACGGCGAAAAAGCTGACCTTACGCGGCTTTCCAAACAGGGTTTGAGCATCACGCAGACTGATCACGCCGCCGCCATCCTGCATCGGTACACCGGTCTCGTAAATTCCCACGATTTTGAAAGAGGTCTCAAAGAGGCGCAGTGTCTGTCCCACGTCCTTTTTCAAGTTCTCTGCGGCCACACGTCCCAGGATGATCTGTCGGTTTGTCGTGAGTGGCTCCCCTCCCACAATTTTGTACTCACGAACCGAAAGCCCGCGCGGCTGGTAGCCGAACACAATGAAGAACGGTAGATCCCCCATCGTCGTATAGCCGGTGAGAAACCCCTCGACAGCCTTGATGCCCGGCAAAGTCGCCATACGGCGCAAGACTCCTTCATCAACCTTACTCACGTCAAAAGAGGCATCGGTTTCACTGCCTACCAGATGGGCCCCCATGCCACCCGCGAGCCCGGACATGGCATCCATCATCCCATTGCTCATTGCACCCAGCATGACAATGGCCATCATCGCAATGCCAATTCCGATCACGGTCAGCAGCGTGCGGGTAGGCTGACGCAGAATATTGCGCAAGGTCGTCCACCGCACGTGACGCGGGACATGCACCGTGCCCCCTTCGGCACGCATGGCCTCGGCAGGCAGAAGGCAAGAAGCGCGCCAGGCAGGAAGGCTGCCGCCGATCAATCCCAACCCCAGTGCGATCCCCATGCCCTGAATGAAAAGGCTAGGGGGGAAAGAAGAGGGCATGAAGGCGTTGAGAGCCGGCGCATTCATCATCCCACGTACCGCCAGCATGCCCAAAGCAGTTCCAAGCAGGCCTCCGCCGGCGCTTACCATAAACGATTCACCCAATACCATCCCCAAGAGCTGCCATGGGCGCCACCCCAAAGCCCGCAGGACGCCAAATTCAGTCGTCCGCTCGAAAACGCTCATCAGCATGGTGTTCATCACCCCAACCCCGCCGATCAACAGGGCAATGAACGAGACCCCCCAGGTGAAAGCAGAGATATAATCGAGCGTCATCTGATTGTCCATAAAATCCGAAGACGTGGTCGCGACAAGATCGGGGAACCGCTGCTGAATCCGCTCTGTCAGCCGCGCAAGATCGGCATCAGGCTCCACTTTCAACAACAAAGCATTCACCTGGCGCGGCTTGCCGGTGATCGATTGGGCATCTGCAAGTGTGACCACCGCCGCACTATCCTCAAACGGCTGCCCCGTCTCGTAGATGCCCGCGATCCGATAGGTGCTCTCGTAAATGCGGAACGTGTCGCCGACCTCGAGTTCCAGGTCATCGGCAACGCCCCGCCCCAGAATGAGCGACTTTCCCCCTCCGTGCGCTGCACGATCGGAAAGCGGCGCTCCTTCCACAATCTTAAAATGCTCGATGGCGAAGCTGTCAAGTTCGTAGCCATAGACGATGAAGTAAGGGAGTTCGTCACTGGCGGCAAAGGCGTAAACCATCTTCGAGACATCTTTGACGCCAGAGAGTCCTTCAAAGACTCCGCCGACCTCCTCATCCACCGCACTGAAGGCAATGTCCAATGCATCATCCTGCATCACCAGGAGATCCGCACCACTCCCGCCTCCGAGGATGCTGTAAGCATCAAGGATACCACTGGCAAACGCCCCCAAAGCTACCACGGCGGCGACACCCACGGCAATACCGGAAACCGTCAGCAGCGTGCGTGTCTTACGGCCCCAAAGGTTCTTAAGAATCATCGACCTTCACCTGTCAGTCGGCAACATCCAGGTCTACGAACGCCGTCATGCCCCAGCGCAGCGCGGGGTCGAGTTCTTCCAGTGTCACGATCACCGTGTAATGCACGCCACCTGCCTCAGGGTCAGCCATAGGAGAAATACGCGTCACCCGCCCGGCAAAGAGCCGGTCAGGGAAAGCATCGAACGTCACCGTTGCAACCTGATCAACGGCAACGCGAGCCACATCGATTTCATCGAGATCCGTGGTCTCTACCCGCAGGGTGGACAGATCGCCCAACGTGATCAACGGCTGGTCCGAAACAACCAACTCCCCCACGTGCACGTCGACCACACCAATGGTGCCCGCAAAGGGCGCACGGATCATAGTCCGCTCCATCATCACTTTGGCCTCTTCCAATGCTGCTTCGGCCTCCTGAACCGCGGCCTTGGCGACAGCGATCTCTTCTTCGGTAGGGCCGGCTTTCAGAACTTCCAGGCGCGCCTTGACCACGTCGCGCTCAGCAGCCGCAGCCCAGACCGACGACTCAGCAGCATGCAATCGTGCCTCGCCGCCCTTCTGAGCAGCCGCCAGTTCGGCCTCAGCCGCCGCCCGCGCCGAGACGGCAGCATTCAACTGCAATTTAGATTCATCGCCCATGCGCCAGCCATACGACTTATGTAAGTCCTCGGCGGACCATTCATCGACCTGCGCCGCGGTCAGCTTGGCCTGTGCATCGGCGATATCTGCCGCTATCGTGCCGGACTCAAGCTCGTCAAGCCGGGCGGACGTCTCCGATAGTGCCGAATTTGCTGCACGCAGCTCCGCTTCCGTAACCGCAATCTCCTCAGCGCGCGTCCCGGCCACAATCCGCGCCAGTTCAGCCTGAGCAGATGCGACCCGCGCCTCAGCCTTCAACACCGCGATACGCGCATCGGTATCGTCCAGACGCAGCAGGACATCTCCCTTTTTAACGACGTCATCCGGCTCCACTAACACTTCAAGAACCGTGCCACGTACCTGTGCGCCCACCGTTGCCCAGGTAGCAGGAACTGTTTCACCCGTAACAGAGACGAGGGAGGTAAATTCAACTTCCACTTCCGGCGTTGTTTCAGACGCTTCGGGGGCCGTGGTACATCCCAATAAAGCACTTAGCAGGACTAAAAGACCCAAAATGCTCACGCGTTTCATGATTCTTTAACCTCCTCGCAGCCAGCACTATGATTGCATTATACTCCCAATGCGCCGCCTCATGAAACTTCCTCATTACTGACTGAGCTAAACAAGAAGCCGTGCTGCAATTGCAGCACGGCTTCTTGTTCGTGAAACACTCAGGTCAAAGCTCTCACTTATGGGGGATGACGATACAGAGGATCAGGTAAGGCAGCAGTCCCGGCAGCCCGCCCGGAAGCAGCAAGATCAAAAAGAGCAGCCGGAACCAGATCGCATCCAGACCGGTAAATGCCGCCAGCCCCCCACAAACCCCCGCAATAACCCCATTTTGCCTGCGTAGCGCATGTTCTCCAGACATCTTTCATTCACCTCGTAAATGATCATTAGCGTAACTTTGAATCCCTTCGTATCGAAGGTCTATCAATAATACGCAAAAAGTAGAGGTGAGTTTCATCTATTGGGAAATCAGAAAAATGCTGCCCAGGATCATAAAGATGCCGAATACGCCCAAAACAGAAGGGATCTCTTGGAAGAGGAAAAGCCCGATCAGGACACCGCAGACAGGTTCCAGCAAAACTGCAAAACTGGCCACCTGCGCGCTGACGCGCTGAAGCCCGATGAAGAAGATCATGTAAGGCAGGCCTAAAGCGATAATCCCTAACCCAAGGAGAAAAAAGAGATTGGGGGAAACAGACTCCAAAGTCACACCGAACAACCACGGAGCAGAGAGCAGTGCCGTGATCCCGGTGCTCCACCAGGCTTGCGTTGCGCCACCCACTTGACCACGTATCAGACGACCCGACACAATGACACCCGCATAGGTGATTCCAGAGAGCGTGGCCGCCACAATTCCCGAAAAAGAGCCGGAGTGCCAGTCCATCTGCGCCGGGTCGGTGACACAGACAATGCCGACCACGGCTAACAGCAGACTCAGCCAGGCGTACCGCGGTCGCACCTCCTTGAGCAGCCAGGGAGCCACCAGCACCACGTAGACCGCCGCCGAATTGTTCAGCAACACAGAGTTCGCTGCGGTTGTATGACGCAGCGCATAGATGTACAGCACACATGTCGCCGCGACAGAGATCCCCAAACCGATCAAATACTTGATAGCCCCTCTGTAGGTGCTAAACTTGAGCGTCTCAGGGTGCCAGGGAAGCAGAAAACAGAAAAACAAGAAAGCAAACAGCGAACGGAAAAACGTGATATGCAGTGCCTCCATGCCAAAAATCAGGCGGGTGAAGATAATGGAGGTGCTAAACCCCAGCGTGCTGGCCACGACCATCCCAATTCCGGGCCAATCCACCACAGCAGGATACGATTCAGAAACTTCGGAGATTTGCGGCATGTCAGCAGGCATCCTTCACCTCAAGCTATTCCAAGATCGACTTCAAGTCCAGTTCCATCGTGCAGGTAAACTTTTCAATTGTAATCGGAGCTAAGGAGGGGTCAACCAAACGAAGAAACAAATCGGCGAGTAAGTGAAAACAAACAGCGAATTGGCAAAATTAAAAAGCGCGATATGCTATAAATAGGCGCTGTAAATTCATAAAAGTGCGTGGCGAAACCGGGAGCGTCAGGGATAAGCCCGTAGTTTATAACAGTCAGGAGAGAAAGCATGCCAGATAAAATTCTGGTGGTAGAAGATGAGCCTGTCCTCCGGGAAACACTGGAGTATAACCTGGTTCACCAGGAATACGCCGTCGTCACCGCGGGTGACGGGCTAAAGGCCCTGGAAAAGGCACGCGCAGAGAAGCCTGATCTCATTCTGCTTGATATCATGCTCCCCAAAATGGATGGTTTTGAAGTTTGCCGCATCCTCCGCCAGGAAATGAATGTCCCGATCTTGATGATCACCGCCCGCAGCGATGAAATTGACAAAGTGGTAGGGCTTGAAGTGGGCGCTGACGATTACCTCACCAAACCCTTCAGCATGCGCGAGCTGTTAGCCCGCGTCAAGGCACTCCTGCGGCGAGTGCGCCTGACCCGCGCGGAGGTCGATACAGGGACACCGAACGAGGAGAAAAAAGAACACCTCTGCTTCGACGATCTCGTTCTCGATCTGAAACGTGGCGAAGCCCTTTACCAGGAAGCGCCGCTCCATCTCAAACCCAAAGAGTATGAACTCCTCTGCTATCTCGCCGAACATCGCGGCAGGGTCCTATCGCGCGATAGAATCCTGGAAGAGGTTTGGGGATGGGATTACAGCGGCGGCACCCGCACCGTCGATGTGCACATCCGCTGGCTGAGGGAGAAAATCGAAGCTGATCCTGCAAACCCAACTCGCATTGTCACGGTTCGCGGTGCCGGCTACCGCTTTGAGGGCTGAACTATGCACTACACAAGCATTCGATGGCGCATTGCAATCCCTTACATCCTCCTTATCCTGGTGGTTATGGGGGGATTTGCACTCTACTTAGCACGGTTCACGCGGAACAACTACCTGGAACGGCAGGAAACACACCTCCTGACCGATGCACGCCTGGTAGCAGACGGCGTCAACCCTTACCTGAATGCTCCTACACCGGGGAATACACTGAATACCTTAGCCAAACATTATGCCGAGATCTCAGATGCACGGGTTACCATCATCGCACCCGACGGCACAGTCTTGGGCGAATCGGACTACAACTACAGACAAATGGAAGGACATCGCTACCGTCCGGAGGTGCAGCAGGCTATCAACACCGGACAGGGCAGCAGCATCCGCTACAGCGAGACCATCGAACAGGACATGCTCTACGTAGCTCTGCGCACTGAAGCCGAAGGCCAGATCACAGGTATCATCCGCCTGGCGCTGCCCCTGGGCTCCATCAACGCCACCGTCGCGCGGCTGCATGTGGCGATCCTGATCGCCACGGCCATCATGGCCGGCCTATCCATGCTGCTGGCCTTGGGCATTGCCAACCAAACGACCCGCTCAACCCGCCAACTGGCCCAGGTAGCCAGGCAGATCGGTGAAGGTGATCTCAGTGCTCGCCTCCTGCTCACCTCCCAAGATGAGATAGGACAGCTTGCCCAGACCTTCAACACCATGGCCGAACAGTTGCAGGAAGAGGTTAC
>JAVEWB010000067.1:0-8962 GCA_034004765.1 Anaerolineae bacterium | reverse complement strand
ACAATCTCCCTGCATGTGCTGGTGTTGCCAGTAACAAGCCATGGGTGCGGCAATGGTGCTTGCCACAGACGCAGCACCCCGAAACTTCAGCGCATGCACCGCATCGCGCACCGATCCCTCAAAGACGAAAGCCGAACGGATAGGGTACACATGCGAAGATTGCGCCTGACAGGCGCGACAGGGGCCAGGCTCATCCCACGGACGTCCGCACAAGACACAGAAAGGACCCTCCCAAAAGGCGAACTGCTCCGCGCAGGCGCGGCAGAGCCAGGTTCCCAGCCGCCCACAATGGATACAAGAAGGCGGAAAGACAAGATCAAGCAGACAACGGTAAACAGTCCAGAAACTTTGAGTGAACGTTACCATGTCTCCTACCTAGAATCAAACGATTAAAGGCCTCCCAACACGCCTGAATTCTTGATTTGCAGAATCGCAGGCCCCAGCAGCACGATCAGGATTGTAGGAAAGATAAAGAAGACCAGAGGGATCATGATCTTGACAGGTGCCGAACGGGCTTTCTCCTCCGCGCGCTGGCGGCGCTTCATACGCATCTGCTCCGATTGAATGCGCATCACCTTCGCCATACTCACACCCAACTGATCTGCCTGAACAATCGCCGCGACAAAAGAGGTAACGTCGGAAACATCCAGGCTATTCGCCATATTCCGCAGCGCTTCCCGTCGCAGCTTACCCAACTGCATCTCCTGCACCGTGCGATTGAAAGCCAGGCTAAGCTCATTATCCCATTTCTCGGCTACCTTCGACATCGAAGCATCGAATCCCAGTCCTGCTTCCACGCAGATGGTCAACAGGTCAAGTGCATCCGGGAGGGATTTCAGCACATCCTCCTGCCGTTTCGAGATCTTAGAGCTCAGCAAAAGCTGTGGGAGATAGTAGCCAAAAACGATGCCACCCACAATCATCAATATCTGCCTGGAAAGTGGCACATCACTGGACATGGTGACCAAGACGAAGCCTAAGAAGGCCCCTATGACAGCCCCTGCAATACGAGCAACGAAGAATTGCGCGGGCTTGATTTTATGAGCAAGGCCCGCCAGCTCCAGTTTATGCTGGGCCGCCTCAAGGTTGCTCTGAGGGGTCATTTTCTGCGCCAGGTTAGAGATACCCTGCATCATGGGGACAAGGACTCGCTGTGCAAATGGCTGCGAGAGCTCCAACTCCTCCAGTGAGAGCGGCTGCCCCAGCGCAGCCAGTTCATTGATCCGATCTTCAAGTCCCTGAGAAGGCCGAGCCCTCTTCAGCATCACAAAGAGTCCCACGCCGGCCAGAATGACTACAGCGACTATCAGTGCGATTTCCATCTAATCCCTCACACTTCGATACTAACGATTTTGTTAATCACCACATACCCCAGGACAATTAACACTAGAGATGATCCTATCATAATCCAGCCACAGGTATCCTCAAACATAGGCCCGATGAAATCAGGGTTATACATATACAAGAAGGCCGTAATGCCAAAGGGCAAGAAAGTCACGATGTAGCCGGAAACCCGTCCCTGGGCTGTCAAGGCTCTGATCTCGCCCTTGATACGGACACGCTCGCGGATGGTAAAGCTGATGGCATCCAAGACCTCCGCCAGGTTACCACCCACCTCCCGCTGGACACTCATCGCCGTGATCATCAAGTCAAGGTCAGGACTGGGCATACGGCGCAACAGGTTATTCATAGCCGTATCAAAGGGAATACCAAGCTGCATCTCCAACACCACGCGGCCAAACTCAGCCGCGATCGGCTCGGGCATCTCGTGTGAGATCACCTCCATGGCTTGTAAACTGCTGTAGCCTGCCCGAAGCGAGTTGACCATCAGGTTAATAGCATCCCCCAACTGACCGTCGAAGGCCTTGCGGCGTGCCCCCTTGCGAAATGACATATACCAACGGGGAGCAAAAAAGCCCAGAATGATCCCTACCGGGATAAGAATGGCCCGGTCCAGGATATACATCACCAACCCCAGGCCAATCGCAGCGGTGAACGAGATCACCAGGAACTCACCTACGGTCAGCTTCAAGTCGGCCTGGGCTAATTGTGTAGCAAGGTTTTGAGCAAAGCCGCGCCCCGCAACGACTTTATCGACAGCAGCACCTATCGCAGAAGGGCCTTCTTGCTTCTGCTTCTTCTGACGTTTCTCTTTGGTCTTGCCGCCGACGCGCTCTTCGACCAGACTCTGGCCGGCAGGACGCCCTATCAATCCCACCGCCAGAATAATGATCGCTACGGCAAACAGTCCGCCAAAAATCCAACCCATCTTATGCCTCCTCCACGGGTCAAGCTAACAGCTAATGCCCCCGGAGTCGTTCACCCACCCCGAAGATAGAAGGTGGAAGGTGAATACCGGAATTTTCAATCCGCTGCATAAACTTAGGACGAATCCCGGTTGGGCGGAGTGAACCAATCACTTTGCCATCCTCAAAGCCAACCTGTTCGAATTTGAAGACGTCCGCCGTTGTCACCACGTCCCCTTCCATCCCCTGGATCTCCGTAATAGAGACCACACGGCGTGAACCGTCACGCATGCGCTCCAACTGGACAATCACATCGATGGCGGCAGCAATCTGCTCACGGATAGCGCGGTGGGGCAGTTCCATACCAGCCATCAAGACCATGGTTTCCAAACGAGAGAGTGCCTCCCGTGTGTTATTGGCGTGGAGTGTCGTCATGCTGCCATCATGGCCGGTATTCATGGCCTGGAGCATGTCCAGCGACTCACCACCACGGCACTCACCTACAACAATGCGATCAGGTCGCATTCGCAGACAGTTAATCACCAGATCGCGGATCGAGATCTCACCTTTTCCTTCAACGTTAGGGGGGCGAGATTCCAGGGTGACGACGTGGTCCTGACGAAGCTGCAGTTCCGCCGCATTCTCCACCGTGATAATGCGCTCATCATCGGGGATAAAACCCGAGAGAACGTTAAGGAACGTCGTCTTACCCGTGCCGGTACCCCCGGAAACCACTACGTTCAACGCGGCTATAACACAGGCACGCATGAACTCAACCGATTCCTCACTCACTGAGCCATAACGAATCAAGTCCTCAACCGTCAAAGGCTTCTTGGAGAACTTTCGGATCGTGAGCACCGGCCCCACCAGAGAAATCGGAGGGATCACTGCATTCACGCGGGAGCCATCCTTCAAACGTGCATCAACCGTAGGGCTGCTCTCATCAATACGACGGCCCAGGGGAGCAACAATGCGTTCGATAATGCGCATCAGGTGCTCATTGGACTCAAAGGCAACATTCACCCGCTCGAGCCGGCCCTTCCGTTCCACATAGATATTCTTGGGACCATTCACCATGATCTCAGTCAATGTGCCATCGGCAAGCAAGGGCTCCAAGGGGCCTAACCCCAGGATTTCAGCAACAATCTGCTCAAAGAGCCGCTCCCGTTCCACACGACTGAGCACAATGCTCTCTTCCTCCAAAATCTCATCGTACATCGTGCGGATCGTCTGGCGGACCTCGTTGGTTTGAGAAACATCCATGCTGGGGTCCAGCTCAGCGACCAAGCGATTTTGGACGCGAGTCTTGAGATCGACATAAGCATCGCGCTGTGGCGAGACGGCACGCCGCTGCATGCTGGGCTGCTGTTGTTGTTGGGAAGACGCCGGGGCAGGCGCCGACGATGGCCGGTTAGAAGGCTGGGACTGCGAGGAAGGTTCTTTCTTTTCAATACGCTTTAGTAAAGACAAGGCAACCGCCTCCTCTCAAACTGCACATTATGATCTACATCCACCTTTGTCATTGACAACTCTATAACAGGCGTCCTAAGCCAACACGTTTCTTCTGCTGTTCAGATGGCTGTGGAAGCTCCTCGACGGCAAAGCGGTCGATAATCAACTGAGCCAGATTGGCAATGGCCAGACTGATCGGCAAACGGGGATCCTGTACCACAAAGGGAATCCCGTAGTTGGCCGCACGCAGTGCCGAACGTTCATCCATGGGAATCTGCGCCAATGCGGGCATCATCGCACGCTCAATTGCTTCCGGCTGGATCCCCATCCGCTTATTATCAACGCCATTAATCACCAGGCCAATTTTACTAACCGCGTACTCCATACGTTGGAGCAGCTCAACAAACATGCGGGCCCCACGGATTTCAGGAATCACAGGGCGTGTGACTACGAGGAAGAGATCACTCATATCCAACAGAGCCAGGATCACATTATCCACTGCATGGGAAGAGTCGATAACCAGATAATCGAACTCCTGCCTGGCGAACCCCAGAATAGCTCGCAGGCGGCGACTTTCGCCATTCTCGTCGGAATCATCCACACGCAACGGTTCAGCGTCCTCAGGCGTGGGGGGTGCAGCCAGGACCTTCAGTCCCGACGTATGCGGCACCAGCACCGTGTTGAATAATTCGGTATCCAATTCATACGCCCGCGAGGACAGATCGGCCAATGTGCGGGTCGGCTGGAGCTTCATAAAAATCGCGACATCGCCAAATTGCAGGCTGCCATCTACCAATCCGACCTTACTGTCTTTACCCGCAAGGTTTTGCAAAGCGATCGAGGTGTTGACCGCCAGCGTCGTGCATCCGGTTCCCCCTTTAGGGCTGTAAATCGTCACGATTTTTCCCTTGCGCGCAGCAGTAGGCGTATCACCCCCCGAAGGTGACATCATACCCGACATGGTGGTGAAGGCATCCGACATGCGGGGTTTCAGTTTAGCCATGCGGTGAATGGCATCCAGAAGCTCGTCTGCACTTGGCGGCTTCGTCAGATAGTCACGGGCCCCTGCCATCATCGCCCGCCGCATGTAATCGCTCTCGCCTTGCACGGAGAGCATCACCACCTGAGCTGCCGGAGCTACCTCCAACAACTTACTGGTGGCTGTGATCCCATCCATTCCAGGGAGGTTGATATCCATGAGCACGACATCGGGCGAAGTTGTACCAGCGCTCTGAACCGCATCCTCGCCGCTAGCGGCCATAGCGATCACTTCGATATCAGGATCGAAGGAAAGCAATTTGCGCAGTTGTTCCCGGGTCTCCGCAATATCATCAACAATCATTACCCGGATCTTGCCCTGATCTCCGTTCATATCTTACTCCGCAACTTCCTCAGTTGGTTCAGGTGTCAGCTCCAATGTCTCACGCACCGGAGTCGGAGCCACCTGCAAGTCGGTCGTTTCAGGCAGTTGATAACGATCCAAGACATAGCGCAGCCAGACCGTTTCGGTAATTGCCGGTGCTGTGTCCCCTGCCGGACGTAAGACGATGTCCATATCCGCCCCCATTTCAAGGAGGTACTTGAGGACCAATGCATCTTGATGCGTCACCAGGAGCGTAACCGGCTTGACGATATCCCCTGTGACCTGAGCCACCGGTACAGGCGGAGCCTCTGTAGTAGTCTGTCCTAACGCCGGCTGCCCCGTATCAGCCGGAGCAGATGTTCCTTCGACACCCGTGGTCTGACTTTCCGTCCAGGTGCCAACGTGCCAAACAATGGCATCCTGTACGGTGAGCTGAACCACCAGGTTAGGCACACTGAGCGCCGACTGGAAAATCAAGGCCTCCTGTCCATTGGGCAAAGACTCGAAACGACCAAAGGTTCCGGCAAGCGGGACTTCTTCTTCTCCAGCCGGGAGCGATTGGAAGAGGTTGGGCAAAGGGCTCTGAAACTCTTCATCCACCTTCATCAACTTGATCGCAGCCAGTACATCGACGTGATCCCCGGGTTGTGGCGCCCAGGCAACAGCGCCCAGGGTATCCATCGGGATGGCATAAGCAACACGACCGGCCTCAAAGAGCGCGGCCGAAGAGCCGGATACCGAAAGCATGCCTCCCGGTTCGCCCAACAGACTGGGCACTACAGGCATTGCACGTGGTATGTCCATCCGGGCAAACTTGCCTTCGACTTGTGCTATATCAGTGAAGTACTCCAGGGGGAGAGAATCTTCAGGCCAGGGCTGAAGGATCACAGCGTTCTCTGCAGACAGGATCTGCTTGCCACGGCTGATATCTTGCGCCGCCACAACAATTTCAATCCTAGCGGTGACATCTTCCGTAGGGGTCACCTCAGGTTCCTGCCCTATTCCCCCTCCGAAGCGCATCCAAAGGAAGCCACCGATCAAAGCCACAGCCAGCAGAACTACGGCAAGTATTATCAGGGTTCGATTACCACGCATCTTAGAACCTCCTTAACCAGGGTTCAATTTGTCCTATTAAAGAAGAATACACAGAAGTTCAAAAGAGTCAAGCGACTATAAACTCTTTTCTTACTAAGAAAGGTTAGGTTCAACTGTCTAAAATAAGTTTAACATGGCCTTATCTGGATGTCAATACAGGAAGGCCGTTGGAAGTATTGCAATTTGAGGACAAATTTGACACGCAGATATTCTGTGAAACAGACGCTCGCTGCTCACCTATGCAGCACTCCTGTGGTACTTCCCCGTGGAGAAAGTGATCAGGGTTCGTCCTCTTCACCACCTAAGATCACCCGGCGCTTACGGCCGGCGGCTTCTTGAGGGCCTACAATGCCCATTTCCTCCATTTGCTCCATAAGGCGAGCCGCACGCGGGTAGCTAATCCGCAGACGACGTTGAATGCTCGAGGTTGAGATCTCGCCCCAACTTTGAGCCAACGCGATGGCCTGCTCCAGGTAATCGGCATCTTCGGACTCTCCCTCAATGCGCAACTGCTCCGGCCCTTGACTCTCCCCTATCGTCTCCCAGGGAGCCTTTGCAGGCGTAGCCCCCGCCTCACGCTGCCAGAACTGAATCAGCGCCTCGAGCTCTTTGTCCGAGACATAGCACCCCTGAATACGGCGGGGGGCAGAGGCGTCGGGCGGCAGGAACAACATATCACCGCGCCCCAACAGGGTGTTGGCACCCGGCGTGTCCAAAATAACGCGCGAATCGATCTGGCTGGCTGTGGCAAAACTGATCCGTGCGGGGAAATTGGCCTTGATGAGCCCCGTCACCACATCGGTGCTGGGGCGCTGGGTCGCCACCACCAGATGGATTCCCGTAGCGCGCGCCATCTGTGCGATCCGGGTCAGTGCCCGCTCCGTCTCCTCAGGTGCCGCCATCATCAAATCGGCAAGCTCATCAATCAAGACCACGATACGGGGCAGCGGCGCGATGTCCTCTTCAACCCACCCCTCCGATGCCAGGGTCTGCGAATTGCGGGCCACTTTGTGATTGTAATCATCCAGATTTCGCGCCGCGATCCGGGCAAAGCGTTTATAGCGGGTGTCCATCTCGAATACCACCCAGCGCAGCACCTTCAAAGCACGCTCTAGCTCCGTCTCGGCAGAGCCCAACATGTGCGGCAGTCCGTTAAAGCGCGTAAGTTCCACCATCTTAGGGTCAATCGCCACAAACTTCAGCTCTTCCGGACTGTTGTGCATAATCAGGCTGGCCGCCAGCGACTTTACAAAGACGGATTTACCGCTGCCCGTCGTTCCAGCCACCAACAAATGCGGCATGGAGGCCAGATCTCCCACCACAGCACTGCCCGCGACATCCAATCCCACAGCAAAGCAAAGAGGTTTCTGACAGCGTTGGGCCTCTTTGCTCTCCAGGACATAGCGCAGCGTCACCAGGGCGATATCCTGGTTGGGCACTTCAATGCCCACGACAGCACGCCCGGGAACTGGAGCTTCGATGCGCAGCGATCGGGCCGCCAGCGCTAAGGCCAGATCATCCGCCAGCGCAGAGATCTGGCTCACACGCACCTTCCGCTGCTCCTCTCCATCGCCCCCACGGTTGACGTAGCCGGGGGTCACGCCAAACTGCGTGACGGTGGGGCCGGGCCGCACCTCCGTGACCTCCGCCGGGATGCCGAACTGCGCCAATGTCTGCTCGATGATCAGGCTCTTGCGGCGGATCTCCTCCTGCGGCATTCCAAAGGGCAAAGCCTCCTGGAGCAGCGTGAACGGCGGCAGTCCCTCGCGATTGCGCGGAGCGGAAGTCGAAGTCGGTGGCGAATCCATAACGCGGACCTGCGGATGTGCCGAGGCCGGAGGGGCTTCCCGTGCGTCCTTAGAGGCGTCCGTCGAGGCAGTCGTCGCCCGTTGGCGGCGGGCGATCGGCGACACCATCACCCCCTGTCCCAAAGGTTCTGCGGATGGCTCCCCCTTCTCCACAACCATGCGGGCCTCCCAGGCAGCAATCAGCCGTTCTTGTAGGGCATGGAGATCCTCCCTTGTCAGATCAAAAGCCAGCGCAATACCAACCCCGGTCATCAAGATCAGCAGGAATCCGGTGACCAGAGGAGAAGCGACATAGCGCGTGAGGATGACAAAAAGCGCCCACCCTACAATACCCCCGCCCTGTCCCGACTCAACCAGGGTCCAGCCCTGGTTGCGCAGCAAGGTATGGCTCAGTGCCAACATGCCGACAAGAGCCACTTCCACCCCCAGGAAAGGACGCCAACGCCAGGCCGTGGGCGTATGCACCAGATTGCGCAGCCAGAGGAGCGCCAACACCACGACAAAACAGACTGAGGGATAAGCGCCCCACCCAAAGAGAAAGACCAACAGTCTGGCCCAACTGTTGACCAAAGCACCGGAGTTCAGGCCGGCAATCGTGAAGATGGTCAAAAGGCCAAAGAGCAAGAGCGCCAGCGCCATGAACTGCTGTCCGGTAGGACCCGAAAGCGCCGTCAAGAGGCGCATCCCCAACTGAAAGCGGGCGCTTTCAGCCGGTTGGGGGCGGTCACGCTTCTTGGCAGCAGGACCGGCATGGGGTCGGGCCATGGAGTTATTTTTACGCCGAGGCATAAGGTAAACTATCTCCCTCCAAGAGTCCTAAGGCAATCCGGTGCTCTTGGGGAACAATGCTCAGCACCTGGACTTCGACAGGGTCTCCCACTTTATACGCACGCTGCGTCATATGTGGTGATCCTCCATCCCCCTTGCAGAGTTCGGAAACGTGAAGCAGGCCCTCCAGGCCGTTGACCAATTCCACAAAGATCCCAAAGCGCTCTACA
>JAVEWB010000066.1:5117-9002 GCA_034004765.1 Anaerolineae bacterium | reverse complement strand
TTGCGGATTTCGAAGGTCCCTTCTTCATCGGTGACGACTTTGTGATCGACGCCGCTGGAATCGGTCAGTATCAGTGTGGTGCCGGACAGCGGCGCGCCGCTGTTGTCGACGACGGCTCCGGCGACCACCGCCGGGCGGGAGACGACAAGGCTTAGTGCGATCAGTGCCAGCCCTACGGTCAGCCAGACAGGCAGTGCTACGGCCAGGCTGATCCTGCCCATCCATACCAGGATGATAGTGGCGCCTAGTCCGATAAGGAGGGCCCCAATGGGTTGTACCAAACTGGTCGGCAGAAAAAGTTCCAGCAGGGAGAAAATCGCGAGCATCAGCCCGACGATGCCGGCAATCTCTTTGACAGGTCTTCCGAATGTTTTGGACTCACCCTCGGCTGACATAGATGTCCTCCTTTCAAGTGTTTGTCGTTGCTGTTGTGCTGCCGGGGCGATTGTTGTTGGGAAGCTAAGGGCAGCAGGTGTGTACGGCTCTGATTTCATTATACGTATAGCTGGCATGGAAGTCAAACTAAAATTGCGGAGGGAAAAGCTTTCCACCTTTGACTTAAATTTTTGCTGCTGCTGACTTGGCTTTACCCCCATTTAGGGTAAAATAGCATCAGCCGTTAGCATGTATAAAAAACGACCCATTGGGTCGTTTTTACTAACACGTCAGTATGGCGTGTCGAATCTCAGTCAGGAGTGAGAATCATGGAACCCTATAATCCACAGGAGCTTGAGCCTAAGTGGCAGCGGCGATGGGAAGAAGACGCCCTCTATAAATCGTCTATCGATGCGACCCAGCCTAAATTCTACGCCTTGACGATGCTTCCCTATCCCAGTGGGGACTTGCATATCGGACACTGGTATGCCATGACCCCCAGCGACGCGCGCGCCCGCTTCAAGCGGATGCAGGGGTACAATGTCCTGTTCCCGATGGGTTTCGACGCCTTTGGACTGCCGGCTGAGAACGCGGCCATCCAGCGCGCTATCCATCCCAAGACGTGGACGCTGCGGAACGTCGAACATGAGCGGGAGCAGCTTCGCTCTATGGGAGCGATGTTCGATTGGGAACGTGAGGCCGTCTCCTGTCTCTCCGGCTATTACCGCTGGACGGAGTGGCTCTTCCTGAAATTCTACGAAATGGGGCTGGCCTACCGGAAAAAATCGCCGGTTGATTACTGCCCCAACTGTAAGACGACCCTGGCCCGCGAGCAGGTCATTGGAGAGGAGCGTATCTGCGAACGCTGCGGCACGCCCGTCGTCAAGAAGGACCTGGCGCAGTGGTTCTGGCGCATCACCAAGTATGCGGATGAGCTGCTGGATTTCTCTACCATCGACTGGCCGGAGAAAATCAAGGTGCTGCAGACGAACTGGGTTGGGCGCAGCGAGGGCGCTGAGGTTGTCTTCAAGGTCGCACCTGAGAATCTGCCTGCGGATGCAAAGCCAGGGGAGGGCGATTTGGTGGTCTTCACCACCCGCCCGGACACGCTTTGGGGCGCGACGTTCATGGTGCTGGCCCCTGAGCATCCTCTGGTAAACCGGATCACCACCGCCTCTCAGAAAGAGACGGTGGAGACCTATCAGCGCGAGGCCACACGCCAGACCGAGATCGAACGGTTGAGCACCGAGAAGGAAAAGACGGGGGTCTTCACCGGCGCTTATGCCATCAACCCGGTCAACGGTGCTCGCATCCCTGTCTGGGTCGCCGACTACGTGTTGATGACCTACGGGACCGGCGCAATCATGGCCGTGCCTGCGCATGACGAGCGTGACTTCGCCTTTGCGAAGAAATTCTCGCTTCCTATCCCGGTGGTGATCTGCCCGCCGGATTGGCACGGTGAGGAGCTTGCAGAGGCTTACCACGGCGATGGCCTGGTCGTCAATTCGGGCCCCTTTGATGGCGTCATGGCCCCGCATCCCGCTGTGGAGAAGGTGATCGCGTGGCTCGAGGAGCAGGGGCTGGGCAAAGGGGCGGTCAACTACCGCCTGCGGGACTGGCTGATCAGCCGCCAGCGCTATTGGGGCGCACCGATTCCGGTGGTCTATTGTGACCAGTGCGGCATCGTGCCTGTGCCTTATGAGGAGCTGCCGGTGCTTCTGCCCGACGACGTGGACTTCATGCCCACCGGCGAGAGCCCGCTGAAATATCATCAGGGATTCCTGAATACCACCTGCCCGAAGTGCGGCGGCCCGGCAACCCGGGAGACTGACACGATGGATACTTTCGTCTGCTCTTCCTGGTACCAGTATGCTTACCTCAGCCCTTACTATAAAGAGGGTGAGGTGGCCCATGCGGATTCCAGCCCTTGGGACCCCGCGGAACTTAAGTATTGGGCGCCGGTCGATACGTACACGGGCGGCGCGGAACACGCGACCATGCACCTGATCTACACCCGTTTCTTCACCAAGGCCCTCCGTGATGCCGGGCTGCTCGACTTCGACGAGCCGATGCTCCAGTACCGCTGTCAGGGCATTATTCTGGGGGAGCCGCGGGATGGCGACTGCGTGGATGTCACCGGCCACTGGGAGGGCTCCGCTTTCCTGGCCGACCATGTGCAGGTTATCTCTTTCAAGGACCGTGAGTCCTGGCCCGCCCCGGTGCGCGGTGAGACGCGCGTCTGCGGCGAGGTGCTGGATCGCGATGACGTCAGCTTGAAGGTGCGCACCTCAGACGGTGCAGAGGGTGAGATCACCGTCGTCCAGGTGGGTGAGCGGACGACGATTACTGAACCGGGCCGTGAGGGCGCGGGCAGCATGGCGGATATCCTCTACCACCTCGAGGTGGAGAAGATGTCCAAGAGCAAGAAGAACGTCGTCGCGCCGGATGAACTGGTGGCGAAGTATGGGGCGGATACGGTCCGTGCCTATTTGATGTTTGGCTGGCGGTGGGAGCTGGGTGGCCCCTGGGACAGCAAGGGCATCGAAGGGGTGGTGCGGTGGCTGAACCGTGTCTGGGCGCTGGTGATGGAAGAACCCTATCGCCGGGAGACGCCGGTACCGGAGGCCGAACGAGAGCTGCTCCGCGCGGTCCACACTGCGATCAAGGCGGTGACCGAGGATCTGGAAGGCTTCTCCTTTAACACGGTGATCGCCCGGCTGATGGAGTACACCAACGCGCTCGGCAAGGCGAAAGAGGCTTTCTGGGGGACGCCGCGGTGGGATGAGGCCGTCAGCGGGCTGCTGCTCCTGTTGGCACCGATTGCGCCGCACCTGGCCGAGGAGCTGTGGTCGCGCATGGGGAAGCCCTACAGTGTCCATCAGCAAGCCTGGCCCACCTGGGACGCGGCGATGCTGGTCGAGGATATGATCGAGATCCCTGTTCAGATCAACGGCAAGGTGCGCGGCCACGTCACCGTGGCCGCCGATGCGGATGAGGAGACCATCAAGGCGGCAGCGCTGGCCGAGGCCAACGTCAAGGCCACCCTTGCGGGCAAGAAGATCGTGAAGATCATCGTGCCCCGTGGGCGTCTGGTGAGTATCGTGGTGGCGAACCAGGACGGAGAATGATGGAAGACTTTGAGGATAAGCGGGCGCAGGAGTTTACCGAGCTGCGCGCATGGCTCCGTGAAAGTGCGGAGGATGAACTGGGCCCGGAATCGGAGCTGGAACGGGAATCCCGCATCGCGGTTGCCGCCGTCGAGCTTAAGACACGGGTGCTGGATACCATCCGCGCGTACGTTTTGACGCACACCGAGACCCCCTATGAGGCCGTCCATCGTGCCCTGGCCTCTGCGGACGAGGACTACCAGGCAGAATTCATCCCCGAATGACGGGAGCATCTCTCCCAAGGCGTAGAGCTGACCTTTCAACTACAGAGTCCCCCGCAACCCGGGGGACTCTGTTCTTGTGCTTCTGGGACCGCGGGCATCTTGCCCGCCTCTGAGCCTCA
>JAVEWB010000066.1:0-5017 GCA_034004765.1 Anaerolineae bacterium | reverse complement strand
TTCTGGGACCGCGGGCATCTTGCCCGCCTCTGAGCCTCACCCCCCGCCACCCTCTCCACAGATTGGAGAGGGAGTAGGGGGTGAGGTTTTTACTCGGCCGTGAGCGTCTTCGCCAGCCGCTTGGCCAGCGCCGCGATCGTCATGATCGGCGGTGCTCCCGGTGCAACGGGGAGCACGCTGGCATCGCACACGAAGAGCTGATCGACCTCCGTCTGTAAATCTGCCCCCACGATCCTGCCGATCGCTGCCGTCCCACCTGGATGTGCGCCTGCCGGCTTCGTCTCCAGAATGCTGGTGGGATCGACGCCGGCCTTCACCAGGATCTCCCGCGCGATGGTGACCCCTTTGCGGATCCTGGTCGCATCGCGCGCGGTCACGGCCTTGAAAACTGTGCCGTCCGGCGTAACCCGCCCGGAAGCCTCATCTGTAATTTTGGTCATGATCCCCAACAGCCGTTGGGTGGGCAGCGCGAATCCCTTGGGGCCGATTTCCAGGAAGCGCACCCGGCGGGGATGGGTGACGAAAGGAGAGAGCAGGAAGCCCTCTTCTTTGTGAAACTCCATGTCCACCAGCGCCATCTGCGGCTCGTGAATCTGATTGATCCCGTCGGTCACGCCGTAGGCGTTGACCATGATGTCCACGAAGAGCCCCTCACCGGCTTTGGCGATCCCCGACTGCTGCAGGATGACAGGGGTGCTCAGCCCGCCGGCGGCTAAGATCACCACGTCGGCCAGGATGCGCTCCGGTCCCTGCGGCGTGATGGCCTGGATGCCGCGGGCCTGACCGTGCTCGATGAGCACCGCCGTCACGGTGACACCGCAGCGCACCTCGGCACCATGCTGCTGTGCCTCCTCCAGGTAGCTGACGGAGGTCCAGCGCGCGCCCGACTGGCAGCCGAGGACACAGTTGCCGCAGCGGAGGCACCGGTCCGCGTCGATGAATTTGGGGATGCGCTCCATCTTGTATCCTAACTCGTGCGCGGCCCAGGCAAGCTGGCGCGAGCCTTCCGAGAGCAGCCGTTCATCGATGGGCGCGACCTTCAGGTCGGCCTCCACCTCCGCGAGTTCTGCCCCGATCGTGATGCCGTACTCCGCCAGCTCGTTGACCAGGCAGGGCATCCCGTTCCCGCAGGAGACGAGCGTGGAGCCGCCTGCCCCAAACGCCCGCCAGATAATGACCCCTTCTTTGGAGTGTTTGGGAATCTGGGTCAGTTTGTTGGCATCGTAGAACTTCAGGCAGGTCTCGTACGTCCCCACTTTGGGCTGCGGCTGACCCTGTTCGAGGAGCAGGACGTCGTGCCCGCGGCAGCTCAATTCGCGGGCCAGCGTGGCTCCCCCGGCCCCCGATCCCACAATCAGAAATTCATAACGGCGGCTCTCTGCCATCGTATACCCTCCTATGCCTTATCAATCTGTGTCATCTGCGAAATCTGTGGATGATATTATCCGCAGATTACACAGATTTCGCAGATGACTGGGACCGCGGGCATCCTGCCCGCTCCCCTGGCCTGGGAACGCCGAGCGCCAGCTCGGCTATCCGGGCGGGGACAGAGTCCCGCACCTACAAAGACATCACGCTGTCCGGAGACCATTCGTGTATTCGTGTCCCATTCGTGGTCGGCATGCTGGCAGCTCCAAGCTCCGACAGCGAAAAAGATCCTCTTATTTCCCCCGTGATTGCATGGCGCCGGTCATGTCCGTGGTACCCAAGAGCTGTCCTGATGGTCGGACGATTTTTGGAAGATCTTGTTGGATCAGGTCGTTGAACTTCCAAATGCCATCGTAGCTGCCAGAGCCGGCAAGTGCGCCGATGACGAAGCTGGAGAAATTAGCCGTCGTGGTGACTGATTGCCTTTACTTATATTATAGCCGCCCTTTCATGCCTCGGGTGGCGGCTCATCCTTCTCTGGATCGGTAAATGCCGGGATCTCGAAGATCTGCTCCTCCCCGCACCAGGGGCAGAACCAATGCGTCTTCTCGCGCGGGGCATCCCCGATGCTCCACCACTTGTGGCAGACTGCACAGTGAAAATGTACCAGCCGTTCGAGCGCCGTATCTCCGGTTTCCATTCCTGGGCCTTTCTGCAGAGTGTGATTTTTGGACGCGGCTTCGCTGCGTCCAAAAATCCTATTTGTGGTATTTCTCCCCGCCGATGATCGTCGCGGCGCGGTAGAGCTGCTCCAGCAGAACGATCCGTGCCAGCTCGTGCGGGAAGGTGAGCGCGGAGAGCGCAAGGTGCACCTGGCAGGCCTGCAGGACTACGTCGGAGAGCCCGGGCGGTCCTCCGATCAGGAAGGCCAAGTGGCCGTAGGTCTCCACCTGCTTCTGCACGAAGGCCGCCAGTTCCGGGCTGTCCATCTGCCGGCCGGTGGGCGTGAGCGCAATGCGGCAGCCTGCCTCCTGCGCGGCCTGGAGCAGCAGCTCGCCCTCCTGCTGCACGGCGACCGCCTCCGGCCCCCCTTGGCCCACTAGGTCCTTGACCTCGATGAGGCGCGCCTGCGTGTAGCGCTGCAGGCGGCGCAGATACTCCTCCTGCGCGGCCTCCCAATAGGTGCTGCGCAGCTTGCCCACCGCAATGATATCGATGCGACCTGACAGGCGCTGTCTCATGGTTGAGGGTGCCCCCTGATGTTGGATGCTGACGGTATCCATTGTACCGATTTTGGGGCAGGGAGCAACCCCGTTGGCGAGGATGGACTCTAAAGGACCAAGGGGCTCTTTACGGCCTGCCTTTTACTCGTCCATCCTGAGAACGACCGGCAGATACAGCGACCACCCGGCGCTCACCCAGCGGATCTCATCCACCCAGAACGCGGCGGGCTCATCCCCGTAGTTGATGAACGCTCCCCCTCCTATCAGCCGCGCCTCCGCGTTCAGATCGCTCAGCCGCACCCGGATGCGCGTCCACTCCCCCGGCTCAACGCACAGCGGCAGCGCGCGCAGTTCCTCGCCGTGCTCGTCGCTCGCGGCCACGCGGAGGCGCTGCCCGGCATCCGCCTCCCGGATGGCGAACTCGAGCCAGCCGTAGGGGCTCGAGTCGAAGGCGTCGTGGTACAGGGCGAGCGCCCCCCAGCTATCGAGGGTGGCCGAGATCGACCGCGTTCCTCGATACACCGGCGAAACCGCGTCCAGATCGATGGTGCCTCCCCACGAGCCGTCCTCCCAGCCTGTCTCCAGCCCATCGGTGTAGACGGGCAGTACCGTTTTGTAATCCGGCGGCGGAGCTACCGGCGGGACGCGCGGCGGTGCACCGTATCCGGCGCGCAGCACGTCCTCGGCGGGCTTGTCGTGGGGCGTGTAGCCATCGTCGCAGGCACCGCCCACGAACGGGTCCGTCCCCCAGTCCCACCAGAAGATGCCGGCGAACCAGGGCTGATCGAAGACGCTCTCGAAGACGGCCTGATAGGCATCGGCCTGCTCCTGCAGGTCAATGGCCCCGCCGGTCTGCCAGTCCCAGGGATGGCTGGCCGTCCCGTCGATGCTGCGATAGCCGATCTCGGTGAACAGGATCGTCTTGTCCCAGCTCTCGGCCAGGTCGCCGAGCAGCGCGACGTAAGGCTCCCAGGCGGCCTTCAGTTCCTCCAACGTGGGATCGGCGCCCTCGGCCAGGGGATAGTAGGCGTCGACGCCGATGAAGTCCACCGCGTCCCACCACGCCAGGCCGGTCTCGTCACCCCAATTCGAGGCATAGGTGATCGGCCCGTCGTACACCTCACGGACACCCGCGATGGCCGCGCGCCATTCGCTTGTGTGAGCCTCGGTGCCGCTCAACTCGGTGCCCACGCAGAACTGCTCTACACCATGGGTCCCGGCCAGGAGCGCGTAGTGGTTCAGGAACGCCCGGTAGGAGGAGAACCAGGCGTCCCACTGCGCCGCGGTAAAGCCCTGCCCGATCTCCCCGCGCCAGTGCGTGGGGTCATTAGAGAGATCCACGTGCGGCTTGAGCATCACCTGCAAGCCCAACCCGTGTGCCGTCTCGATGGCGTGGATCAGGTCGGCGTCGGTGGCCGTGTTGTCCGTGGCGGAGATCGTCGTCGAGGCGAGCGTCTCCTGATATTGCGTGACGACCAGGCTGATCCACTCTGCGCCGGTCTCCCGGAGGTGGCTCAGGGAGAGATCGGCGTCCGGCTTCGAGTACTCCCCGTGCCACCAGGAGGTGTAGGAGATCCCCTTCTGCTTGGGTGGCTGCGCATTGGCCGCGGGCGGGCCGCAGAGGGCCAGCAGCACGACCGCCGCCGTGACGGCCCGCAGGATACCGGACCGTAGATTTTTAGGACTCATGGGAACCTACTCCGTTCTGGAATATGTAGCCCACACATCAAGGAAGCAAGATAAAACTAAGGGGCGGCGTGTAGATAGATAAAAATGACTGCCCGAAATCTTTTAAGATTCGAGCTATTCGACAAGACAAATGACGATCAGTGTTGCGGAAGTATTTTGTCCAGATCGTAGTTACCGCTGTTGAATTCCACCAGACTGACCCAATTGATGGCACCACTGGAATCACAAAACCTATCAATGAATTCTCTTGTGAAGCGGTTCACGATCTTTCCGCGTTCCACATCGAAGGCTTCATTGTGTTCTTTGGCACGATGTCCTATTGGCTCGATGATATCGGTGTACAAGGCTTTATTCTCGCTGATAAGGTACCAGAAATTTTGCCCTACGACCTGCAAGTAGCCACCCTTTTTATTATAGCTTGTACGTGTCTTACCGTAGCATATTCCTAAAACGGGTTGTACATTTACGCCTGCATGGGATTGCTTAACTCGAATAACTGCGTTTCTTAAATCATCAGCCAGTTTTCCTTTTTGAGAGCTATTTCCCCAGTTAGTGCCTGACTTTACGGAAACGATGTAGTGAACGTTATTGCTGATGAATTCCAAATCCACGCCCTGAGTGCTTGACTTATGGCCGTTGCAGGTTTTGCCAGCGACAAAGATGGCTAATCCTTCCAGAAAGTCCCCAAAAAGTTTTTCCTCGGACGAAGAAAGAAATGCTTCCAAGAGACTTTTTAT
>JAVEWB010000065.1:0-9071 GCA_034004765.1 Anaerolineae bacterium | reverse complement strand
AAAGCCTTCTTTTTCCGTGTGTTCCGTGGTTTATATCTTCTCGACTTATGCCATCACGCGCTCGGCACAGTCGAACCACTGCCGGGCGGCGCGGCTCCAGGTGAAGAGGGTGGCACGGATCATCCCGCGCTGCTGCAGTGCGGCACGCAGCGCAGCGTCGTGGAGCGCACGATCCAGTGCGTCGGTCCAGGCGGGGACGTCCAGCGGATCGAGCAGCAGCCCCGCGTTGCCCACGACCTCCGGGACGCTGGAGGCGGCGGAGGCGACCACAGGGGTGCCACAGGCCATCGCTTCCAGCGGCGGGAGGCCAAATCCCTCGTAGAGGCTGGGGAAGGCCAACACCTCCGCCTGCCGGTAGAGCGCGGGGAGATCCCCATCTTTGACGAAGCCCAGACGGCGCACGTAGGGGCGCTGGGCTGCCGCTTCCATGATCGGCTCCGAGAGCCAGGCGGGCTTGCCCACGATGACCAGCTCCACCTCCTCGCGGGCGGCCAGCGGATCGCAGGCTTCCATGAGCCGCAGGTAGTTCTTGCGTGGCTGCACGGTGCCCACGGCCAGGATGTAGGGCCGTCCCCCGATGCCGTACTGTTCCTGCAGATAGGCCTTTTCTTCCGGTGCTGCAACCGGGCCGAACTCCGGGGAGACGCCGCTGTACAACGCCGTCACCTTTTCGGCGGGGACGTGGAGCAGCTCGACCAGGTCCTGGCGCGTGGCGTCGGAATCGGCCAGGATGTGCGTCGCGCGGGCCACGCTGCGCGGCACGGCGGTCTCCAGGTAGTGGCGCAGCGCGGGCGGGAAGGTCTCCGGGTGGCGCAAGAAGGAGAGATCGTGCACGGTGAGCAGCGAGCGCGTGCTGCGCTTTAGCGGTGGCAGGACGAAGTCCGGCGAGTAGAAGAGGTCGACCCTGCCGGTCAGCCATTCCGCGGGCAAGGGGAGTTGCAGCCGCTGCCAGAGCCGTGCCATCCAGTCATCGGTGATGGGGAGCGAGCGGAAGGTCAGCGCTTCGGGCGACGCGACCAGCGTTCGCAGGCGCTGCATCTCCCGGGGCCAGCTCTCTCCCAGCCCTGCGGCGGCGGCCATGAGCACGAAGCGCTCGTCGGTGGGGGCCTCGGTCAGAAGCGCGCCGATCAGCTCTCGTGCATAGCGCCCGATGCCGCCCCCTTGCCGGGCGGCCGCCGTGTAATCGATGGCAATGCGGCTCATCTCTTCAAGCGATCTATTTCACGTCGTTGTAGGTCCAAAGGCGGTTGATGAAGAAGTTCCAGAACATCACGACGCCGGTGGCGAAGACTTTGGCCCCGTTGTACCCGTATTTGTGAGCCTGGGCGGCGGTGAGGATGAAAGGCAGCGTCCCGGCCAGCGAGGTCAGGGACGGCTCCAGCAGCTTGAGGATACCGGTGTTGATAGCCCAACCGATGATGTTGATGATGAAGAACTGCCCCAACTGCGCCGTGATGGGCTTGGAGCGGGAGTCGGGGTAGGTCCAATAGCGGTTCCAGGTGAAGTTGCTGATGACTGCGCAGGTGAAGGAGATCGTGTTGGCCAGCACCAGCTCTAGCCCCAGCCCGATGTGCAGCAAATAGAGGATGCCGAAATCGACGATTGCGCCGATGGTGCCCACGACGGCGAATTTCATGAACCGCGTCAGCTCCTTGCGGTTGTTGGTGAACCAGGTGCTTACTGTCTCTGTCATTTTGTCTTTTCCCTTGCGATCCTTGTAGGACACTCCGCCGGATTGTCCATTCTCTAAAAAAAGCTCGGAGCCCCTGTCTCGGGGGGGCTCTTAGATTACGGTACACGCCTGCGCGATACGGAAACCGCGGTTACCTGTTGGGCATTCCTGACGCTTGACGTTTGACGCGTGATTTCTTTCTCTTACGGATCACGTTTCACGGATCACGTTTCACGCCTCACGTCCCCCATCCCGCGGGATTATAACTGGCGGTGGGGGGATGTCAACCAACCTGAACAGCAAAATTGCTTAGTCTATGAAAAATGAACCTGCAATTTAGTGTGTGGTCATGGTTGCATTTTCTCCCATACTGTAATAAACTATTGAATAGACCGATTGTCTTTAAGCGTTCTCCCCCAGCGTTGGGAGAGAGGTGTGGCTTTCTTTTTATCAGGGCTGTCTGATCCGGGAGGTCCAGTGTTAGAAATCGGTGCAATACTCCAGAACCGCTATCGTGTTGTCGCGCCGCTCGGAGAGGGAGGCATGGGCACAGTCTACCGTGCCTGGGATGCCCGGCTGAGCGTTGAGGTAGCCTTGAAGGAGATGATGCCGCAATCTGACCTTGATGCTGCCACGCTGGAGCAGCTCCGCCAGCAATTCCAGCAGGAAGCTACGGTACTGGCCCGGCTTGACCACCCGAACCTGGTGGGGGTCACCGACTTCTTCGAGGAACGCAGCCGGGTCTATCTGGTGATGAAGTTCATCGATGGCGAGAGCTTGTCGGCATGCATCCAGCACAAGGGAGCCCTGCCGGAGAGTCAGGTCCTGGCCTGGGCGGAACAGTTGCTGAATGCGCTCTCTTACTGTCACAGCCAGGGTATCATCCATCGGGATATCAAGCCGCAGAACATCATCATCCGCGCGAATAATCAGGCGGTGCTGGTGGATTTCGGATTGGTGAAGTTGTGGAATGCCAATGATCCGCGCACCAAGACGATAATGCGGGGGATTGGGACCCCGGAGTATGCGCCCCCAGAGCAGTACGATGCTTCCATGGGACATACGGACCCACGGAGTGATCTTTACAGTCTGGGAGCCACGCTGTACCATGCGTTGAACGGCGAAGCTCCCCCTACGGCGACGCTGCGGATTGCGGATCCGGGATGTTTTGCTCAGGCATGGACGAAGGCAAAGGGGGTCAGTTCGAAAACCCGCGCGGCAATCACCAAATCCCTGGAACTGGCGCGGACGCAGCGGTGGCCGAACGCCGCCGCGATGGGGACCGCGCTGGGACTGAAGGTCAGCACGTGGGGCAGCCTGAACACACCGGCGTTTGGTGTTCCCGGTCTTGGCGAAACCCTCAAAATGCCGGAGGGCACTGTAGGGGAGACGGCTGTGGCGGCGGTCGGTCAGCGCCGTTCCCCGGTTTGGATCTGGGCTCTGCTGGGACTGCTGGGGATTGGCGTGTTGGTGGGTGCCGTGTTGGCCGGGGACTGGGTCGGGCGGCAATTCTTCTCTGAAGCGACGCCGACTCAGCTTGTGGCGGCACTGCCGGGTTCGACGACTGTGTCTCCTACTCCTACCACGACCTCGCTACCGGCAACGGCTACCCCGACCGTGCGGCCTGTGCAGACTTCGACGCCGAAACCCGCTGCTGTGACGGGGGGAGCTACCAAAACGCCTACGGCAACCCCGCGAGTGACACCGATGCCTTCTCGTACACCTACGGCAACGCTCAAGCCATCCACGGCGCAGGGCAATGTTACACCCTCTGCAACGCCTACCCGGACGCCGACTCCGGGCGCGACGGAGGTCGCAGGAGCGGTGACGCCGGCTTCCGGGGCCTGGGTGACCTTCGAGCAGTGGGGGGGCTGGACCCGTGGAAATCAGCCCTATGGGGAGCTTGCGCAGAGCACCGAGCATGTGAAGACCGGGAATTATGCTGCGAAACTTACCTACGCCTTCCCGGCTACGCAGGATGATTATGTGGTTTTTAAGCAGTCGCGCACCATTAGCAGTGACCCCAATACGTTTGGTGCTTGGGTCTACGGGGACGGCTCCGGCCACTACGTGAACCTGTGGATCGAGGACGCGCAGGGGCAGGTTTGGGCGGTCTATTTGGGAAGGGTGGGCGGTGCCGAATGGCGGCAGATGGTGGGGTGGCTGGCTCCCGGGCTGCCCTGGCCTTCGGGGCATATTTCGGGCCCGGATAATAATATCGTGGATTATCCGGTACGTTTTTATGCTCTGGTGTTGGACCGGCCTGGGGCGGGGCCGCAGAAGGGCCAGATCTACATCGATGATATCACCGCCTGGCGAGGGACTGTGCCGTCGGTGGCGCCGACCGAAGTCGCCGGTCCCACGCCTTTGCCACAGCCGAGCGTAACCACGCCGCCGACGAGTGGTGCGGCGACTCCTGTCCCGTCGTCGGGAACCCCCTCGGGCGTTTTTGTTCCTTCTCCGCCGCAGCTCATGGCTCCCAAGCAGGATAAGACGATCGATAACCCTATTGTCTTCGAGTGGATGGGGCTCCTGGGACCCGGTCAGAGCTTTGTGGTGCATGCCTGGAACTCTGAGCCCGGGCACGGGTATGTCGTGGATAGCCCTCCTCTCTCCGGCAGCACCTGGGGTCTCGAAGCTCCGGGAGAGGCCTATGGGGAATGGAAGTGGGTGGTGCGTGTCGTCCAGGACGGAATGATCGTGGTGACGTCGACTGAGGGCAAGTTTTGGTTCGACCCCATGAAGGATTATCGCTGACGCTGTAAGTTTCTCTCTGTTTGAGGAGGGGCGCTCATGGCCCTTTTCCCGGGCCCGGGTACACAAGATGATCATAGGGATGAGTCCGCTTTCTGGATCAGGCGGCTGATTCATTACCATCCTTCGCTGGCCCCGCACCTGCGGGACCTGCTGGATGTCGTGGTCGCGCACATCCCGCAGGTGATTGCGGCCCCTGTCCTGCACGTCCCCACAACGGAGCCGATTGGCTTATCCCTTGAAGGGACTGTCATGTTCGCGGATATCGATGGGTTTACGCCGCTGGCGGAGCGCTTCTCCGGAGAGGCTTCGGAGAAGGGTGCGGAAGAATTGACCGAACTGGTCAACCGTTTCCTGGCGATCTTGATCAGCATCACCTCGCGCTACGGGGGGGACCTGCAGAAATTCGGCGGCGACGCGGGGATGGTGCTGTTTCAAGGTGAGGCCCATGCGCTCCGCGCGACGGCGGCCGCTCAGGATGTACAGCGGGCCATGAGAGCCCAGATGGGCAACGTGGAGACCTCTCTGGGACGCTTCCCGCTGCAAATTGCCATCGGGCTGGGGAGTGGTCGGCTTACTGGCGTTGGGTTGGGGAACCAGGATGGCCGCGATTGGCTGTTGATCGGCGCGCCGTTGGCTGCGATGGGGGAAGCACAGATGGCGGCACCTCCGGGAGAAACGCTGCTGGCCCGGGAGACCTGGGAGGCCTGCGGCGGAGCCGTCGAGGCTCTTCCTGTCGAGGGGGACTTCTATCAGGTGGTGACGGTGCAGCCGCCGGTTTCTGCGGGCGGGCGGATAACGCTGTCAGGCTGTCCTGATCTTGAGGGAGATGAAAGCATCCCCTGGCTTCTCGCACGGCTGGATGCCCTATCTCCTTATCTGGCACCGGGGCTCCTGGAACGGTTGGTGACGGCGCCGACCCTGGATCGACTCCGTTTGTGGAGTGAGTACCGTCAGGTGACGGTGATGATGCTCTCCCTACCGGATTTTCCCGATGTGACCTCCTGTTGGGGCAACGAAGAGCGGCTGCAGCGGGCTCTTGAGGGGCCCAGTGCTGCGTTTGTGCAGATTCGGGATGCGGTGCTGCGGTACGATGGGATCGTGAACAAATTGGGCATCGGACCGACGGGGCCCTACGGCATGGTGCTGTTTGGGGCACCGCAGGCGCACGAGGATGATCCGCTGCGGGCTGTCATGGCGGCGCTGGAATTGCAGGAGACGTTCAACGGAACTCTGCGTTTTGGCATCAACACCGGCTACGTTTTCGCCGGGGATCTGGGCACGGCCGAGCGACGCGAGTATACGGTGATGGGCGATGAGGTCAATCTGGCGCATCGCCTGATGTCGAAATGCCAGCCGGGCGAGATTTGGCTGGGGCCCAGCACCTACCAACACACGGCTGTGCGCTATCGGGTGACCGGCGAATTGGGGACTCCTACACAGTTCAAGGGGAAGAGCGGGCTGATCGAGCCTTTCGTCGCTCGCGGGCTGCGACGCGCGCTGTTGGGGGCTTCGGCCACCGATATCCCGATCGTGGGACGTGAGGAGGAGCTGGAGCAGCTTTTGTATGTTCTACAGGCGGCGAAATCGGGGAAAGTCTCGATGGTCCTGCTCCATGGCGAAGCGGGCGTTGGCAAAAGTCACTTGGTTCAAGAATTGGGGCGTGCGGCTGACGCTCTGGGCTTTGCCGTGCATTGTGGGGTAGCGCCTTCCTATGGTGTCCATTTGCCTCTGGCGGCATGGGAGGCTATTTTGTTGTCCCTCTTCGATCTCGATGCGGTGCCGTTGGAAGAGCGCCCGGCGGCTTTGAGCGTGGCCCTGGCCCGATATGATGTGGGGCAGTGGGCGGCCCTGCTGGCACCGTTGATGGGACTCGAGCTGCCTCCTTCTCCGGATTTCCTTGATCTGCCCGCTAACCTGCGCGAGGTGAAACGCCAGGAGGCACTGTGTGATTTGTGGCGGACGGCCGCGCAGCAGCAGCCTCAGCTCTTGATTTTCGAGAACGCGCATTGGATGTCTGCCACCTCGTTAGAACTTCTGGACGGGTTGTTGAACCTTCAGGATCAGGTGCCACTGGTCATCGTGATTACCTATCGCGAAGAAGCCGGTGTGAGCGCGCGCTGGCGCACCCTGTCTCAGGTCCTCGACTTTCGTCTCGACCCCCTCCCGCCGAAGGCTGTGGCGACTCTGGTGCAGCATCTGTTCCAGGGAATGCCCTTGCCTGCGGAGGTAAGCAAATGGATTGTGGAGCGCAGTCGAGGCCTGCCCTTATTTGCGACCGAAGCGGTGCGCGCGTTGATGGATTCCGGCACGCTGCACAGACAGGGAGATACTTGGGAGCTGCGCGGCTCCCTGGCAGAGTTCCCCCTGCCGGATATGGTCTACAGTCTGATCCAGAGCCGCATCGATCAACTACCGCCTCCGAGCCGCCACCTGCTGCGGGCGGCCTCGGTGGTAGGGGATGACATGACGCTGTCGATGCTGACGGCTGCCTACGGCGATGAGACGGAATCGGCGGTCAGGCGGCGCATTCCGCAATTGCTCCCCTTTGGTCTGGTCCCCCGCGATACCGGCGGCGAGGTGTTGTTCTTCCACCAGCCTTTGGTGCGTGAGGTGGCCTATCGCGGCCTGACGCAGCACGTCAAACAGCACATTCACCAACGGCTGGCGGAGTATCTGGACTACTCCAGGGATCTGGCTATGCCTAACTGGCTCAGTTTGCTGGCTTACCATACCCTGGAAGGGCAACTTTGGGAAAAAGCGGTACAATCTAACCTGGAACTGGGTCGCCGGGCATTGCACACCTACCTTGTCCCCCAGGCGCTTACGGCGTTGCAAAATGCCCTGGTGGCGGTGGATAAGAGTGGACAAGAGCTGCCTGATGCGCGCTTTGAGGCACAGCATTCCCTGGGGGAGGCCTTCATCCTGATGGGAGAGGGCGAGGAGGCGCTGCAGCACCTTGAACAGGCACGGCGGCTGCTTCCGGCTGTGCCTACCGCACCGGCAGATAGTGTGCGCGTCGCGGATCTGGAATATCATCAGGCGACCGTTTTCGAGCTTCAGGGTGATTACGAGCGCGCTCTGGAGATGGTCGTGCATGGGCTGACGCTTTCCGGTGTTGAGAAGACTATCGAAGGGCTGCGGCTTTATTTGATGGGGGCCGATATCTTTCGCCGCCAGGGCAAGTACCAGGAGGCGCAGTCTTGGGTACAGCGCAGTGTGGCCCTTTCCACGCATTTTTCTGGCTCGGAGGCGCAGCAGTTGCGCTCGCGCGCCATGTACATGTTAGCGCTTTTAGCTTCCTTGCAGCGGTTGAATACCTGATCTTTCTTTTGATACGTGAGGTGCGATTGAATTATGGAGAGCCCATGGACTGGTCAGACAATTGGTGGCTATCAGCTTGCTGAGGAAATCGGTCACGGAAGCGTGGCCGCCGTATACCGTGCCTATCAGCCTCAGTTAGAACGCTGGGTCGCTATCAAGCTCCTGCGGATCGATGAAGCGGGCGGAAAGGAATTCCTCCAACGCTTTCGGCGTGAGGCACGAGCCATCGCCGCCCTGCGTCATCCCAACATCCTGTCGATCTACGATTATGGTGAAGAAGGCGAACTCGCTTACATTGTAATGGAGTATGTCCCCGCTGGGTCGCTTACGGCAATCATGAAAGGGGACCCTTTGCCTTGCCTGGAGGCTCTCAATATTGTCGTTCCCCTGGGGGATGCTTTGGCTTATGCTCATTCCCAGGGGATTGTCCACCGTGATATCAAACCGGCGAATATTTTGCTGCCGAGACCTGATTGGCCGCTGATCGCCGATTTCGGATTGGTCAAGGTGATGGGGGCGCAGAAGAAGATCACGCAGCCGGGCTCGGTGTTAGGAACGACGGTCTATCTCTCGCCCGAGCAGGTCTCGGGACAGGAGGTTGATCACCGCACGGATATCTACAGCCTTGGGATTTTATTGTACGAATTGGTGGCAGGAAGATTGCCCTTTGGATCGGGGACGCTGGCCGAGTCGATGCTCGCGCGGCTGTACCAGGACCCTGTTCCCCCGCGTCAGGTGAACAGCGACATCCCGGCAACGTTGGAGTCGGTGATCCTGCGTGCTTTGGAACGTGATCCCCAGTTGCGCTATCCTTCGATGGAGAAGATGGTGAATGATTTGATCTGGGTCAAGCAGAGCACGCAGCCGACCACGGATTCGCTGCGCGGTGAGGCTGCTGCACCTATGATCACGGCACACCTTGGCCCGTTAGGCGTGGTCAGTGGGCCGCAGTTCTTTATTGCGACCTCCGGTGTGGCGCTGCCCATTCCGCCGGGGGAGGAGATCCTGATCGGGCGGCGGGACCCGCGGCTGCCTGAGCCTCCCGATTTGGACCTGGAGCCCTACGGTGCCGGCTCGGCCGGGGTTTCTCGGCATCACGCGAAGCTGCTCCACCGCCCTGAGGGCTGGTTCTTGGAGGACTTACAGAGCACCAATGGCACGTATGTGAATGAAGTGCGCCTTTTGGCCCATCGTCCGGTAGGGCTTAGGGCGGGGGACATGATTCGTTTCGCGCAGCTTACGTTAATCTTTATGGAGTCTTAGGCCAAACCATAGGGCTTGAAATGCCAGGAGGTCACTATGCCGCTTAACCAGGGGGACG
>JAVEWB010000064.1:0-9082 GCA_034004765.1 Anaerolineae bacterium | reverse complement strand
TGATCTCGCACGGCCACGTCAGGCACGGCCTCCAGGTTGGTATACCGCGTACCATAAATCCAAACTTCCCACAATCCCTGCGCATTGAGACGCACTTGAAGGACATCCTTCCCGGGTGCAGCAGAAGACGCAGGTGCTGTAAAGAGGCGTACCTCCTGACTCACAGGCTTCTCAACAGCAGGATTCTCCCCCTTGTTCCGGCGAATGAATGTAAATGTTAGCCAGATGCTCAGTCCGATGACCGTTACTACGACAAAGAAAAGCGCCATGGGCAACAGGAAGTCTTCCATTTAGTTCCTCCACGCAGCTACAGGCCAGAAGCGAATGCCCTTTCAACGACCAAATTCACACACTGTTACCAGAATTATACCTTGTCTACGCGCTTCTGTCTACCCCAATTTCTACGCAGCAGCACCCTCTTCCTCATCAAGCCGCACCAACAGCCGGGGGAGCAAGACCTGCCAATCATAGGCGGCGACGAAGGTGCGGGCCCGCATCGAAAACTCGGCTGAAAGTGCCGGATCGTGAACCAGACGCACACAGGCGTCGGCAAACGCCCCGGCGTCATCTGCCAGCATCACGGCACGGCTGACATCTGCAAATCCCTCTGCTCCCAAGGTGGTGGAAACGATAGCCTTGCCCATAGCGGACGCTTCCAGAATCTTGAAGCGTGTTCCACCCCCTACCCACAACGGCACCACATACACCGCTGCCGCATGGATGAAGGGGCGCGTGTCCGCCACCGCGCCGGTCAGCGCCACCCCGGGCACAGTCCGCAGAGGATCGAGGCGGCGGTGGGGACGTTTGCCCACCACATAAAAATGAGCATTCGGCAGGACAGCACGGATGCGCGGCCAGACCTCATGCACGAACCAGAGAGCGCCATCGACATTCGGGCGGAAATCCATCGTGCCGGTGAAGACGAAAGCGGGCTGTTCGAGAGACGTCTGCTCGTCAACCGCAGCGTGGTCGCTCACCGCAATGCCATTGGGGATGACCAACGGCTCCACCTCGGGCACCAGAGCGCGAATGGAGCCGGCATCTGCGTCAGAAACGGCAACGACCAGGTTGGCCCGCCGGCAGACCCTGGCCTCATAGCGCCGCAGCCGCTGCCACTGCAAGAAAGAATACGCGGCTCCGAGCCAGCGGCGCGGATGTTTAAGATCGGATGTGAACGCGCGCTGCTGCAGGAGATACTCACAATTATGTTCATCCAATACGATACGAGGAGGCCGCTCGACGTCCCCCAGGACATCGAGGTAGGGGGTCATCTCCAGCCCCTCTACAAACACCCAATCAAAGGTCCGATCGGCAAGCCAGGCGGCCAGCCGCTCCCGGAAGGATGGACTCTGCAAACGCAGCGCCAGATCGGGGAGCGGAGAGGTCACCACATCCCACAGACGGTCCTTGAGAGAACGGGCTGGCTGCGGGATCAGAGCAAGGGATTCGACCAGAGAAGCCAGGGGTGCGGGTGGCGGGTCAGCGGATTGATCGGGTGCCACAAAGGAGAGCAGCGATACCTGGTGCTTCGCAGCGACTCCCTGCAAGAGCCCCCAGTTGCGCAGGGCCGTCCCCTGCCGCGGCGGATAAGGGATCTGAGGGGTGAGCATGAGAATCTTCATCAGGCAAGGCTCCTACGAATGGAGAAAGAGACCACAGCTTACTGAAGTCTCAGGCGAGCCATGACGGTCCCTATGGCCATAACGACATGCACCACGGACCACAGGATGACGAAGAGATCTCCGCTCAACAATGACATAAGCATCATCGGTAAGCTGCCCACAATAATGCAGCCGGAGATAATTTGCCAGAGATGGCTGCCATACCGCCGGTCGACCAGATACCAAACCACTTCGGCAATGAGAGTGCCGGACAGCGGCGACAGGAAAATCACAAACCAGCCCACGAGAGGTAGAAAAGTCCCAGCAATGCCACCTAAGATCAATGAAACCACCCCGGCGATCACGTAATCCGCCGGGAGGGAATGCTCGAAATTCTGCTTACGGCCCTTCCGACAATCCGGACAGAGGTAGCCGACCGGCGTGCGCTGCGCACAACGGGGGCAGATCGGAGCACCACACTGATAACAACGCAGGCCGGTCTCCACCTGAGGGTGCCACTTGCAGAAGACCACCGCCTCCTGTTCTTCCTGCACCTGCTGTTCTTCACGCACCGGCTCTTCGGCCATATTCACACTCCGTTTCGTGGGGTCAGGCGCTCCACCAGAGTCCGATAGAAATCCTCACGATGCCGCAGGCGGAGGAAGCGAGCTTTCAGCGGGCTGCGTTCGACCCGCACGCAATCCCCGTCCAACAATTCCCCCTCCATACGCCCGTCGACGGAGAGCATACCCGGCAGACGGGTATACACTTTGACCTCGACGACCGCATCCGCATTCAGAACCAGCGGGCGATCCAGACTCAGATGCGCCGCCACAGGCACAACCAGAATATTATCCGACCAGGGCGGCAGGATTGGTCCGCCCACCGCATAGGAATAGGCCGTCGATCCTGTCGCCGTGGATATGATCACCCCATCCGCCACGTATTGGGTAGTCAAGACCCCATCGATATACGTCTCGAGCCGCACGGTGCGTGCCAGCGCACCCCGGCTGATCACCGCATCATTGAGCGCCGAATCCCGGCAAAGGACTTCACCCTCGCGGATCCGCAGCACCTGAAACATCGTCCGCTCTTCGACCGTCCCCTGCCCCTCGATGATCTGGGTGACCACCTCTTCCCAGTGATCAGGGGTGCACTCCGTCAAAAAGCCGACCCTGCCCAGATTGAGTCCCAGCACAGGGACGCGCGCCGGAACGGCCAGCGGCATGGTCCGCAGAATCGTCCCATCCCCCCCAAGGGTGATCAACAGATCGACCTGATCCATACACACGGATTCCGGGGGCTCGGCATGAGTGGAACAGATCCAGGCCTTCACCCCACGACGCTGCAGCCATCCGGAGATTTCCTCCGCCAGCGGCAGGGACGCCTCGACCCGTGGGTTATACAACAAACCGATGTTCTTCATATTCACCGTGCACAATGCAAGCCGGGGGTGCAGATGCACCTAGCACTCAGGCAACAGATGATGCCGCACGCGGGCAACCACGGCCTCCAAAGCAACGGCCTCCTGCGTCCCCGTCATCAGGTTTTTCAGAGCGACTTCGCCACGGAGCAGTTCATCCTCACCAACGATGAGCGCAACACACGTCCCCTGGCGATTCGCCTGACGAAGCTGCGCCTTGAGGCTGCCCCCCATCGCAATCTGCGCACCGATACCCGCTGCCCGCAGATCAACCAACAAGCGCACGGCAGAAGCCCGCGCCTTTTCCCCCAGATGCGCGATGAAAACGGCAGGAGCAGGCAATGCGGGCGCTTCCAATCCCTGGCTCTTCATCACCATGATGATGCGCTCCAAACCCGCGGCAAACCCTACCGCCGGAGTAGAGGGTCCGCCCAGCAGTTCGATCAACCCATCGTAGCGGCCGCCGCCGCACACCGCCGCCTGTGCGCCGATGCCCTGGGCCCAGACTTCGAAAACCGTCTTGGTGTAGTAATCCAGCCCGCGCACCAGCCGCGGGTTGATGGTGTAAGGGCGCTGAAGGCCATCGAGATAGCCCCGCAGTGCGGTGAAATGCTGCGCGCATTCCTCACACAGGTAATCGGCGATCTTGGGTGCGCTGGCGATCACGGGCTGGCACTGCTCCTGCTTGCAGTCCAGCACCCGCAAGGGATTCCGATCGATCCGCCGCCGACAGTCCTCACAGATCTCCCCGATATGCGCCTGATAATGCGCTTTCAAGGCCTCACCATAGGAAGGGCGGCAAACCGGGCATCCGGTGGAGTTCAATTGGAAGGAAAGGTCCCGGAATTCCAGGCCTGCATACAGATCCCAGGCCAGCAGCATCGTCTCCAGATCGGCCAGGGGGTCCTGAATGCCGACGACCTCGGCGTTGAACTGGTGGAACTGGCGGAATCGCCCGGCCTGCGGGCGCTCGTAGCGAAAAACGGGGCCAATAGAGTAGAGCTTGACCGGCTTGGCCAGCACGTGCATGCCGTTCTCGATGTAAGCACGCATGACGCCTGCCGTGAACTCAGGGCGCAGCGTAATCGGGTTCTCCCCCTTATCCTTGAAGGAGTACATCTCCTTTTCCACGACATCGGTGGCCTCACCGACGCCTCGCGCAAAGAGCGCCGTCGTCTCGAACAGGGGCGGGTCAAGCCGCTCGAAACCATAGGTACGCGCCAGCGCAGCCGCCTGGCTGGTCACATACTCCCAATAAGGCTGCTCCTCCGGCAAGAGGTCCTGGGTTCCCTTAGAACGTGAGAATTCGACCATGAATGTTCACCTCATTCTAACACTACACACGCCGGAGCCCGATCCGCCCCGGCGGAATGTTGGAAAGCCATTATAGGCCAGAAGCCCTAACTGACAAGGCTTATCGACGAGATATAAAAAGAGCCGGTGAGACTCACCGGTTCTTTTTGTGACCCCAAGGGAATTCGAATCCCTGTTTTCGGCTTGAGAGGCCGACGTCCTAGGCCACTAGACGATGGGGCCAGACACGCAGCATTGTAGCAGAAAGCACCTTTTTGTCAACCGGATCGGAAGGGTAAAACATGCAACCAAAGGGGGGGCAGTTGCGTATTTTTGATATAGTCTCTATAATGGAGACATATAGAGTGGAGGAGTAAGTCTATGTTTGAAGGATTATTGAGTCTGGCGGAGGCTTTTGGGCTTTCCACGTCAGCGGGGTTGAATGCCTACATCCCCCTGCTAACCGTGGCGCTGCTGGCGCGTTTCACCCCGCTGGTCCAACTCGAGGAGCCTTGGGCTGCGTTGACAAACTGGTGGATCATCGGGTTATTGGTTGTACTGTTGATCATAGAGACCCTGGCCGATAAAATCCCGGCCGTGGACACCGTCAACGATGTCATTCAGACAGTGGTCCGCCCCACAGCAGGGGCGATCCTGTTTGCCGCTACCACACAGGAGACGCTCCACATGAGCCCGATCCTGGCCTTGGGCTGCGGCGTCATTCTGGCGGGCAGCGTCCACGCCATTAAGACCGGGTCGCGCCCGGTGCTCACAGCTACCACCGGCGGTACGGCCAATCCCATTGCCAGCACACTAGAAGACATTGTCGCCACGGTCACCTCATTTGTCGCCATCATCTTCCCTTATCTGATCCTGGCATGGATGTTCCTGCTGGTCCTTTTGGCCTATCTGATCGTACGATGGCGGCGCGAACGTAGGGAATCAGCCTCTCACATCTAGGTGCTCACGGGTCGTAACAGTCATAACCCGCGTCATAGAAACACAGCCACAAACTTACAAAAAAGGAGAAACAGGAAATGAACCAACCTTATTATCAACAACCCCCTTACTATCAGCCCCCTGCTGCGCCCAGCACGAGCGGCACAGCCACCGCCAGTCTTATTCTCAGCATTCTGGGCCTCATCGGAATCCTGCCGATCATTGGCAGCATCATCGGCCTTTTCCTTGGATACAGCGCGAAAAGCGAGATCGATCGCAGCAATGGCGCGATCGGCGGAAGGGGTATGGCCCAATGGGGCATCGCCCTGGGATGGATCGGCATTGTGATCTTGGGAACAGTTTTCTGTCTTGTGATCACCGGAGCCATAGCAATTCCAGGGATCGCCATTTGCGCCGAAATGGGCAATAGTTGGTAGTAGGCCACGAGGCTTGGCCACACTGGCTTCAGAAAAGGAGAAACCTATATGACCGAAGAACCTATTTATCCACAAATGCCGGAACCGGAACCCGTGCCCAGCGAGCCGACCACGCTGCCGCCCGATATGGGATATGAACCCGCACCACCTGCTTCCAAAGATAACACAAAAACGATCTTGATCGTGCTGGCCGTTGTGGCAGGCCTCAGCCTGCTCTGCTGCTGCGTTACCTTCGTGATGCTCTCGCTGTTGGGCGGCCCGATCGAAGAGATTCTTGAGGAAGTCAGCGAACAGGTGGGAAGCAGGCTGCTGCTCTACCTGGCCTGACAGGCATTAACCATTTTTATCAAAAAAGACATGAATTATTAAGGAGGTAATATGACACAAGGACCTGTCTATCATCCTGAGTATACGCCGGAATCGCTTCCCCCTATGGAGACCGAAGTCCTCCCACCGATGGACTATGGGTCTCCGGTCCCGCCCAAGAAGGACAATAAGACCCTTATCATTATTCTCGTTGTGGTGGCTTTGTTGATTCTGTGCTGCTGCTGCAGCATCACAGGATGGTATCTCTGGGAAAACGGAGATCAGATCATCGAAGAACTCAGCATGCTCCCGCTGTTCCTGGCCTGAAAAAGGGACTTCTCGTTAACTAGGGTGCAGCACACCTTCAAACCGTGTGCTGCACCTTTCGTTGTATAATAGAAACGTGGCGTCTTATTCGGAGAAGATCGAACAGAAATTAGCGACCCTGCCCACCAGACCTGGCGTGTACCTGATGCACAACGTCAAGGACCAGATCATCTACGTGGGCAAAGCCATCAATCTGGCGAACCGGGTGCGCTCCTATTTTCACGCCTCGTCGCAGGAAAACCCTAAGACGCGCCGGTTGGTATCAGAGATTGTCGACCTCGAGTGGATCATCACAGATTCCGAGGTCGAAGCCCTGATTTTAGAGGCCAACCTCATCAAGAAATATCGCCCGCGCTTCAATGTGCGGCTCAAGGACGATAAACGCTATCCGTACCTCAAGGTCACGCATGAGGATTTCCCCAAAGTTCTCATTACTCGCCAGATGGAACAGGATGGTAGCCGCTACTTTGGCCCGTACACCTCGACAGGGGCGCTCCGCGAGACATTGGACCTGCTGCGGCGGCTCTTCCCCTATCGCACCTGTGACCGCGAGATCACAGGCCATGATCGCCGTGCCTGCCTCTACCACGACTTACAGCTCTGCACCGCCCCCTGCATCGGCGCGGTCGATCGCGCCGAGTACAACGCCACCATCCTACAACTCGTCGCCTTCATGGAGGGGGAAACCGAGGCGGTGATGACCGGCATCAAGCGCCAGATCGAGGAGGCCGCGGACCAACTGCGCTTCGAGCGTGCGGGCCAGCTCCGCGACCGCTATCAGGCACTCCAGCAGGTCATGGAAAAGCAAAAGATCGTCACCACCGCCGCGCTGAACCAGGATATCATTGCGCTGGCCCGGGATGAGGGCAACGCCTGTGTAGAGATCTTCTTCGTCCGTAACGGCAAGCTGCTGGGCCGGGAGTACTTCGTCCTGGAGGGCACAGCGGACACGGATGATCAGGAGACCCTCACCGCCTTCATGCAGCAGTTCTACACCACTGCGTCGATGATTCCGGGCGAGATCCTCCTCCCCGCGCAGATCGCCGAGGCCGCCGTCCTGGAGGAATGGCTCCGCAACAAACGCGGGGATATCGTCTACCTCAAAGTCCCGCACGAGGGACCGAGCAAGGAGCTTCTCGGCATGGCCGCCACCAACGCAACGGAGACGCTCCGCACGCTCAAAGAGCAGTGGGCAATGGACAAACACCGCAGTGAAATAGCCCTGAATGAGCTGCAGGAAGCGCTCGCACTCCCCCGCCCGCCGGTCCGCATGGAGTGCTACGATATCTCCACCACGCAAGGCGTGGAGGTCGTGGGCAGCATGGTCGTGTTCGAACACGGCGTGCCACACAAAAGTGACTACCGCCGCTTCAAGGTCCGCACCGTCGAGGGACAGGACGACTTCGCCAGCATGAAAGAGGTCCTCACCCGCCGGTTCGAACGCTGGCGGCGCGTCACCAACGGCGAACTCAAAGGGGTGCGCGGCACCCAAGGATGGGCCAAACTGCCCGATCTGCTGGTGGTGGACGGCGGGAAGGGGCAGCTTGGTATGGCGGTCGAGGTCCTCGAACAGTTTAACCTTCAGGACCAGGTCCCCGTCATCGGGCTGGCCAAGCGGCACGAGGAGATCTTCATCCCGAAACGCTCCGCGTCGATCCTGCTGGAGCCAACCGCGCCCTCCATCCTGCTGCTGCGCCGCATCCGCGACGAAGCCCACCGCTTTGCCATCACCTACCACCGCCAGCGGCGCATGCAGCGCGGGCTCGCCTCCCAGATCGATGCTATCCCCGGCATTGGGCCGGTCAAACGCCGCGCGCTGCTCAAGCACTTCGGCTCCATTGACGCGATCCGTCAGGCCGACGAAGCGGCGCTGGCACAGGTCTCCGGCATCTCGAAAACGCTGGCCGCAGAGATCCGTGCCTACTTCACGCAGCAGGAAAAAGAAGCCGATAACTGAGGTTAAAAAAAGTGCAACGCACGTTCGACGTGCGTTGCACTTGACTGAGCCCAACACCCTCGCGCTTTATTCCAGCGCGTGCTCCTCGACGGCCTTCTTCGCCAGAGCGACGAACTCCTCCAACGGCATCGCGCCCTTATCCTCGCCGCTGCGCATGCGGACAGAAACCGCACCGGCTTCCGCCTCGCGATCCCCGATGACCAGCATGTAGGGGACCTTCTGCATCTGTGCCTCACGGATCTTGGCGTTCATGCGAGAGGTCGAGGTATCCGCCACCACCCGGAAGTGCGCCTGCCGCAGCCGCTCCTCTACCTGCTTCGCATACTCCACGTGCCGGTCGGCAATCGGGATGACGCGGATCTGCTCCGGGGCCAGCCAGACCGGGAACGCCCCGCCATAGTGCTCCACCAGGATGCCGAAGAAGCGTTCCAGCGATCCCAGCAGCGCGCGGTGTATCATGTAGGGCTGATGCTCGCGGCCATCCTCGCCCACATAGGTGATGTCGAAGCGCTCCGGGAGGTTGAAATCGAACTGAATGGTCGTCAACTGCCACGAGCGGCCCAGGGCATCCTTGATCTTGAGGTCGATCTTGGGGCCATAGAAGGCACCACCGCCCTCATCGATCTTGTACTCCAACCCCTCCTCGTTGATCGCACGCAGGAGCGACTGTTGCGCCTGCTCCCAGCGTGCCGGATCACCCACGGCTTTTTGCGGCCGCGTGGAGAGATAAGCCTCGAAGTCCTCGAAGCCGAAAGCCCGCAGCAGGGAGAGCGAGAAGCGCAGCACCCGCAGGATCTCA
>JAVEWB010000063.1:0-9144 GCA_034004765.1 Anaerolineae bacterium | reverse complement strand
GTCCAGTCCTGATCGAGGATCAGGGTGTACTCCGGCTCCGGGATCGGCCAGATCTGCCCCAGGTGCCACAGCGCTTCCGCGATCTTCTGGCGCCTCGCTTCCATCTCATCATCATTGCTGAGGTAAGCCCGCACGGTCACGCTATCGACGGAAGGGGTATTCCCCAGCTCGATGGCGACTCCCTGCGGCGCATAGCGGCTCAGGACCTCGGCAACGGCTTCCGCAGCTTCCCCGGCCACAGCGACACTGACTTCCAACCACTCCATGGATTGCCTGCCTTGTTCTATGTTAAGCGATCTCAATTATAGCCCCAGCACATCCTTGATGCGCTCTTTGAAACTCTGTTTCCCCTCACCCACCACTTCGGCGGTTCCCAGCGTCTCTCCCAGCGATTGCAAGAGCTTGCGCTGTTCGTCATTCAAGTGAGTCGGCGTCAAGACCTGGACAACGACCTGCTGATTGCCGCGGCCGTTGCCACGAAGCTGCTGAATGCCCAATCCGCGCATGCGCATGACCGTTCCCGATTGAACACCGGCAGGGATGGTAATCTGTCGCTCTCCATCTAAGGTCGGGACTTTGACGACAGTCCCCAGCGCCGCCTGGGCCATATTGATCTGCAACTCGACCAGCACGTCGTTCCCCTGGCGTTTGAAATAGGGATGGGGCTTGATCTTGACGTTCACGTAAAGATTGCCACGCGGGCCCTGATGCTCGCCGGGCTCCCCTTCCCCGCCCAGGCGGATGGTCATACCATCATCCACGCCTGCCGGAACCTGGACCTTCAACCGCCGTCGGGTGTAAGCCCGCCCCGAGCCGTTGCAGTCATGACAGGGAGTGCGGACGACCGTCCCGCCACCCCGGCAGGTGGGGCAGACCCCAATGTTCACAAAAGAGCCCAAAATGGTCTGCTGAACGTGGCGCACCTGCCCTGTGCCGCCGCATTCCGGACAGCGCTCCGGCTGCGTGCCCGGCTCAGCGCCGGTGCCTTTACAGGTAGGGCAGTCCTCCCGCCGCTGGACCTCGATCTCCTTCTCGACGCCAAAGGCCGCCTCTTCGAACGTGAGTTCGACCTCTGTCTGGAGATCCCGTCCCCGGCGTGGTCCCGGGCGACCGGCGGTCCCGCCAAAACCGCCCAGGTTGCCAAAGACCTCGGCAAAGATGTCGAAGGGGTCACGGAAACCGCCATCGAAACCGCCCCCGAAGCCCCCGGCCCCCGGCGTAAGGGTGCCGTAGCGATCATAAACAGCCCGCTTCTCGGCATCGGAGAGCACTTCATAGGCTTCGTTGATCTCCTTGAAGCGCTCTTCGGCATCCTGATCGTGATTGACATCCGGATGATATTTACGCGCCAGTTGGCGGTAAGCTTTCTTGATATCTTCTTGCGAAGCCTCTTGGGGGACACCCAAAACATTGTAATAGTTCTTATCTGCCATGCCTACTCCATCGTTTCAAGCCGCTTCGGGATTGGGCAACTGCCTTCACCGGGTACACTGACTGAAAAGACCGCTGCATCTTGCCCTCAGTCCCCTGACGTTTCGGGGGCAGCCTCCGGGCTTGCTGCTTCGGCGGAAGGGCCCTCTGCCGGGGTAGGAACTTCCACAGCGGTGCCCTCCACGATCGTGCCCACAGTGGGCGCCTTGGCCACGATCACCTGTGACGGGCGCAGGACCCGCTCTCCCTGCATATAGCCGCGCGCGGCTTCGCCAATGATCTGGTTGTCCCCAAAGCCGGGGCACTCCTGGCAGGAGATCGCCTCATGATAGTAAGGATCGAACTCCTGTCCCGGCGTGATCTCGATGGGCTTTACATTCTCGACGTCGAAAACGTGCTGGAGCTTTTGCTTGACCAGCTCGATGCCCCTGGTCCAGGAATGCTCCTGCAATTCTTCCGGACGGCGGTCGAAAGCACGTTCGAAGTCGTCCATCACCGCAAGCAGGCGGGTAAGCAGTTGCGCGTTGGCGTTGGCCTGCCACTCGATGCGCTCCGCATCCATGCGTTTGCGATAGTTCTGATAGGCGGCTTGCGAACGCTGCCAGGCATCCAGGTGCTGCGCCGCCAGCGCCTCGGCCTCGGCCAGCGCTTCCGTGAGGCGGGCGACCTCCGCTTCCAGCGGCGCTTCTGTGACTTCTGCGGTCTCTACGGCTTCCGGCACTTCAGGCATCGGTGCTACGCTCTCAGGCGTTTCGGTGACCTTTTCCGATTCTTTTTTGGCTTTCTTATCTACCAGTTTCATGCTCATCTCCCTTTGATACAGTCAGGTATGAAGCCTCAGATCGCTTCCTGATCATCCTGGTCTTCCAGCAGCTCCTGGCTGAAAGGTTCGTACATTTCGTAAACCATCTCATTGAGGACGTTGGCCACAAAACGGATAACGGCAATCGCGCGCCCGTAAGGCATGCGGATGGGACCCAGCACGCCTAACGTGCCCGTGGCATGGTTGGCAACCCCGTAACGTGTCAGGATCATACTGCACGCCCGCAGCTCCTCCCAGCGTCCTTCACCGCCGATCAGCACGCGCACGCCGCCGATCCCCACCGTCGGACTGAGGACATCCGCAATGACGGTCTGCAGCAGACTCTGCTCCTCGAGCACCCGCACCAAATCCGCCGAACTATCTTCGCTCTCGGCAAATTCGGGCTCCTGCAAAAGCTCCGGCAGTCCCCGATGATAGAGTTCATCGGCGGGCTGCTCCGCGGTCTGTCCCATCAGGGTGACCACCAGTTGGGCAATGTCGGATTCCAGGGGTGGAAGGGTTGCCAGGTGTGCCATGACCTCGCCGGCGGTCAGCCCGCTGCAGAGTTGGTTGAGGCGATCGGCAATCTCGCTCAGCTCTCCCTGGTTCAGAGGGGTAGAAAGAGCCAGCATCCGCTGCTTGATCGTCCCCCCTTGCAGCACCAGGATCATCAGCACGGCACGCCCGTGGGTGACGATGAGTTCCAGATGCTTGTAGACGGCATGGACCGCGCGCGGCGCAGTGACCACGGCAGCGCCCCGTGTGGTGCGCGCCAGGACGGAGGCCGCCAGCGGGATCCACTGCCCGATGCGATCGCGGGCCTGGTGGAACTGATGGGCGATCATCCGCTGCTCGACGGGCGGCAGCGCCTGCTCCTCCATCAGCCGTTCGACGAAATAGCGGAACCCCTTCTCGGTCGGGACGCGCCCTGCGGAGGTGTGTGGCTGCATCAAGTAGCCCAATTCCTCCAGATAAGCCATCTCGTTGCGCACCGTGGCCGTACTGATATCGAGGTTATAGCGATCGACCAGCATCCGCGAGGCAACCGGGGTTGCGTCGCGGACATTCTCCTGGATGATCAGCCGCAGCAGCATCCCCTGTCTGGGTGTCAAAACAGGTGACTCCATACGTTATTCCCTCGCTCTTTACCTGACCCTGACCGCTTCCTAACACGAAGCGGCTGTCCCCTTTTCACGATTCATTATTTTAGCACTCCAATTAAGAGAGTGCTAAAAACCTTCTTTATGATACCACGAAGGAGGATGATGTCAACGGCTCAGGCCACTTTTGGAGCCGGACAATCCGGCGGATTGCCCTACAAAACCTGCATTTGTTCCCATTTTGAAACGTAGGCAGTTGCTTGCTATGCATCTCTGTGCTACAATATAAGAATGGTTAGTAGTGGACACCCGTTATTACAGGGATTGAACGAGCCGCAGTGCGCTGCCGTGACGGCGGCGGATGGCCCGCTGCTGATCCTGGCCGGACCGGGATCGGGGAAGACCCGCGTCTTGACCCACCGGATCGCCTGGGTCCTCAGCGAGCAGCAGCAGCCGCCCTGGCAAATGCTGGCGGTGACGTTCACCAATAAGGCGGCACGCGAGATGCGCGAACGCCTGGAACGCATGCTGGGCCAGACGGCTGCGGCGGAGATGTCCATCGGGACCTTCCACGCGACCTGCGCCCGCGTGCTGCGCCGTGAGTCCGAAGCGGCGGGGCTGCCGCGCGACTATCTGATCTTCGATGCCGACGATCAGCTTGCCGTGATGAAGCTGGTCGTCAAAGAGATGAATCTGGATGACAAGCGCTACCCCCCCAGCGCCCTGCTCAATGCGGTCTCCCATGCGAAGAACGAATTGATTCCACCGTCGGAGTACCCGACGCATACCTATTATGATGAGATCGTCCTGCGGGCGTACACCCGCTACCAGGAGACGCTGCGTACGAACAACGCGCTGGACTTCGACGATCTGCTCGTCGAGCCGGTGCGCCTCTTCCGCTCGAACCCTGAGATCCTGGAGAAGTACCGCCAGCGCTTCCGCTGCATCCTGGTCGATGAGTTCCAGGATACCAATATGGCCCAGTACGTCCTCCTGCGGCTGCTCTCCGAGGCCCACCGAAGCCTCTTCGTCGTGGCCGACGAGGACCAATCCATCTACTCCTGGCGCGGTGCCGATTACCGCAATATCCACCGCCTGCGCCAGGACTACCCCGAACTGCGGGTGATCCTGCTGGAACAGAACTACCGCTCGACCCAGCGCATCCTGGACGCGGCCCAGGCCGTGATCGCACAGAACCCCGACCGGACGGAGAAGCACCTCTTCACCACGCAGAAGGGCGGCGCGCCCCTGGCGCTGCACGAGGCCTACGACGAGATCGAGGAAGCCAGCTTCGTGGCCGATGAAATCTGGAAGCTCCAAAAGGACGGGCACACCTGGAGCGACATCGCGGTGATGTACCGCACAAACGCGCAGTCCCGCGCCATCGAGGAAGCCCTGGTCCACGCGGGGATCCCTTACCGGCTGATCGGGGGGACGCGCTTCTACGCCCGCAAAGAGATCAAGGACCTGCTCTCGTTCCTGCGCCTGGCGCAGAACCCCAACGACGACGTGAGCTTCATGCGCGTGGTCGGCGTGCCGCCGCGCGGTATCGGAGCGCGCACGCTGGCGAAGGTGACGGAACAGGCAACCGCGTCGGGTTGCAGCGCCTTCGCGGCGGTGGCCATCCTGGCGGAGCAGCGGGAGCTGCCCGGGCGGACGCTCCAGGCCCTGCGCGAGTTCACCGACATGCTCGGCGCCTGGCATGAGGCTCGGGACCGGCTTACCGTGAGCCAGTTGTTAGACCACATCCTGGCCGATACGGGCTACGCGCGCTACCTGCGCGACGGCACAGAGGATGGCGAGTCGCGCTGGGAGAACGTCATGGCGCTGCAAGCGGTCGCGCTGGAAGCCGGAGATGCCTCACTGGTCGAGTTCCTCACCGAAGTGGCCCTCGTTGCCGACGTCGATGCGCTGACCGAGGCGGTGGAAGCCGTGACGCTGCTCACGCTCCACAGCGCCAAGGGATTGGAGTATCCGGTGGTCTTCATCACCGGCTTGGAGGATGGCATGCTGCCGCACAGCCGCTCGATCGAGCAGTCTCCTCAGGCAGTGGCGGAGGAACGGCGGCTGTTCTACGTGGGCATGACGCGGGCCAGAGAACAGCTCTACCTGAGCCATGCGTTCCAGCGCCATTGGTACGGCAGCAGCGAACCCTCCCGGCCCTCACGCTTCTTGCAGGATCTGCCCGACTCGGTGTTGGAAGAGCAGGGACGTCCGGCGAAGAAGGCACAGGCCGGTACAGGGACAGGATGGGGTGCGCAGCGCTGGGGGGAGACCCTCCGGATGCAGCGCAGCCGGCACGAGCCCGAGGTGGAACAGCGTTTTCATGCCGGGCAGCGCGTCCGGCACCGCCATTTTGGTGCGGGGACGGTGCAGGACAGCCGCATCGAACACGGCGACGAATTGGTGACGGTGCTGTTCTTCGACACCGGCGTGGGGGTCAAGCAGTTTTTAGCCGGCGTGGCTCCGCTGGAGCCGGCTTCGGAGCATTGAGTGGGGAAATCGGGGCGTCATCCGCGCGGAGAGCGTGGAGGGAGGATGCGATGAGAGATAAGAGCTTGATGGTGGTCTTAGGGCTGCTGTGTGGGACGCTGCTCCTGTTGGTGCTCCCCTGGATGGTAGGCGACGCCTCGCTGGGGGAGAGTGCCCTGCCGGTAGTGGTGGCTGCCCCGCAAATTGAAGAGGTACAGTTACAAGAGATCACAGCACCATTTTTACAGGATATGCCAAGCATTGACTGCAAACTTGTCTTCACAGATACTGATGAGATACCCAAAGGTAATCATACTTTTGGAAATGGTGCCTCTGCTGCTAGTATTGGGAATTACACAAAACAGGTTTTAGTTTACAGCGACACTACACACAGCGAATTTATTGTGGATGCACTACTGCCTACCCAGCCAGATTATTACCGATTGGATAATCCTACACTTGAGTACCAATATACCGTCAAGGCTTCTCCCGATAAAACAAACAATTATGATTTAGGCATCATTGTCTATGATACCAATTGGACACCGATTATGACTGATACTAATGCTTTTGATGGCAATTCTGCAAGCGTAACAATAAAAGCCACTAATTACGGGCCTTACTACTTTCAGGTATTCCAACGTGATACTTCATGTAGTGGTGGAACCTACAGCTTAGTCTTGACCTACCAAACGCCGACGGCCACCCCCACGCCCACCGGCACGACGACGGCAACCCCCACCAAAACCCCCAAACCCGGGGCTACGGCGACGCCTGCGCCCACCTGGATGAGCGGGTACGACAAATTCGAGCCCAACTTCAACTTCGACACGGCCAAGATCATCGCCCCCGACGTGACCTATGACCTCAACTTCATCCCCTGGGGCGGCGGCACCGAGGTGGACAACGACTACTTCAAGCTCTGGGTCAAGCCGGGCCTGTATTTTAGCTGCGAGACTTTCGAATTGGGCCCCGGCGTCGATACGAATATGATCCTCTATGACTCCGGCGGCAATCTGATCATGGGCAACGACGATAAGGAATTGGGGGAATACAGCAGCCGGGTTTCCTATAACAGCAACTTCGAGGGGTTCCTCTACCTGCTGGTGGGACACGGCGCGCGCCTGTCCTACCAGGACTCGATCAACAGCAGTTATCGGCTGGCCTGTACCAAATCCGTGCCCGGCGCAGAACCCGGCAGCGGGCCGGGAGCGGATAAGGGAGGAACACCGATGCCCACAGCGACGCCGCGTCCCTCCTCGTCATCACCGCTGCCTACTCCCGAGACCCCTGCTACGACGGAGCCTTCCGGGACGGTAGAACTGACCTTCAGACCGATGACGACCCCTGCACCCACCACCCCCACCCCTACCCCCGGCGGCTTCCGCACCTTCCGCATGGTGATCTTCTACGACAGTAACGCCGACCAGCAGTTTGGTGCCGGCGAGGGGGTGCCCGGCTTCTACGTCCGGGTTCTGGATGCGGCAAGCAGTGAGGAACTGGCTCACGGCTATACGGACGAGCAGGGACAGCTCTCCTTTACGGTGCCCACGGTGGGGACGGTGCGTGCAATCGTTCCGCTCCTGGGGATCGATCGCGCTGTGGAGCCGTCGCTGCCCGAATTCAAGGTCCGCATTGCGCCCCAGCCTCTCCCTGCGGCGATCCCATAATTTGCAGTCAACGAACCTTTAGGACCTTATGCTGTTTTTGGGTTGCAGCGCTTCGTGCCGCAACCCAAAAACAATCCTTTAGCAAAGCAAAGAGGACATACTCCATGAATGAGTCTTCAGAACTGCCTCCTGTTCCCGATCCCTTTGGAGGCGGAAGCACGCCATCCGAACCTGCAGGGAATCGCCCCTTTCCCCCCGCCTGGGCGGTACTGGTCATTCTTGTCGGCATCGTGATCGTCGGGGCCGTCCTGATAGGGACGTTCCTGACCAACCAGCGCGAGCGTTCCAGCGGTGGGGCAGAATCCATCGACGTGGATAAACTGGCTACATTCAATTCCCCGCCTGAGATCCCTGAAAACATCACCGTCTTGCAGGAAAACGGCAGCCCGCTCACGGCCATGCTGCCCACGACCCTGGATCTGTCGGGACAGCTTTTTTCGGTCGTGCCGGTCATCTCCGAAGAAGGTCGCTGGCCTGTCCCCGCCGAACAGCAGGACGTGGCCGTGTGGGTCTATGGCACCGTGGTGAATTACATCGTGGGCCTGCCGTACACCACGACCACCGAGTCACTGCTGGGTGAGCTGACCTCGACCGATCGGATCACGTTAGCGCTCAGCAATGGGACGGCGCTGGTCTTCGGCTCCCCCCAGGCGCAGCGCGTGCCGGTTGACGACACGAGTTCGCTGGCGCAGCAGCGCCCCGGCCTTACCTTAGTCCTGCTCGGCAACCAGGATACGGACCGGTTGGTAGTGCGGGCGCGCTATCTCCCCGAGGAGGGCGCTTCCGGCGGCGGGAGCCAGCAGGCAGGCAGTTTACGGGTAGCGCTCCTGGAGTCCGGCGTCGTCAGTGAGGGCAGCGACGGCAGCCGCAACTTCGTCATCGAGTACCGCGTGACCAACGAAGCGCAAGGACCGCTCGACCCGGCACTCTTCGACATGCTGCTCGAAGACGGTGCCGGACAGCGGTATGCATCCAATCCCGAGGTCACGGCCTTGGGCAAAAAGGGCCCCCTGAGCGGCCCCATCGAGGCAGGACAGAGTGCGGATGCCAGTGTGGGCTATCGCATCCCCCGTGACCTGACCCCGCCGATCACCTGGATCTTCCGGGATGATCCCACCGTCGCGGAGGGTGCGCGTTTCTCACTCTCCTATCAGCCGCCGCTCCCCGGCCCCTCGCAGCCCCAGGTGGAGCTGACCCAGGCCTTTTCCGATGGGAACCGGGGCGTCATCGTCATCAACGGCGTCATCCGCAATGTGGGCGAATCGGCCCTGATGGTGACGCTGGATAACCTGAAGCTGACCTCCGGTTCCGGACCGGCAGAGCTGCGCACGTCCAGCCCGGTCCTCCCCTGGAACATTCAGGCCGGGGGGGAGCAGGCCTTCGAGGCACAGTTCTCCCGTCCTGAGGGAGCCCAGTCGGTGCTGCTGGACGTTCTGGGCTTCACCTTCCAGATAGAGGGCCTCCCTTAGTAATCTGCGGGATAGAAAAAGCTCGGAGCCCCCGTCTCGGGGGCAACGCTTAGCCGCCTTCTGCCTTTGCCCACCCCCGAGACGGGGTTGGGGAGCAAAAAGCGCGGCTATAATCCAATGGAGGTATGCCATGCTGATTACCCATGCGAAGATCGCGACGTTAGGCGAGACCCCCCAGCTCATCGAGGACGGCGCACTCC
>JAVEWB010000062.1:0-9179 GCA_034004765.1 Anaerolineae bacterium | reverse complement strand
CACGAACAGCGACGCCGCAGGCACCTGCGCGGACACGAGCTGCTCATCCACGTAGAAATCTCCCACCAGTCCCTCTACATTGAAGCTCATCGCCACCTGCCCCTTGCGGTTGAAGGTCGGCGTAAGGCGGCTCGCGCGTCCCGCCACGATCATGAGCGGCAGATCCTGGGAGAGAGGAGCCCACAGATCGGCGTTGGCTCCGACGACCGCCACGGTCGCGGTGTGCGGGCCGGGCGTCAGGTTGTAGGACTGCATCTGCCCACCCTCAATTGTCCCTAACGGCTGCCCGTCGACTGCCACGTTGCAGCGCACGTCGTGCCCTGCTTCCACGCCGTTGATCCGACAGGTAACCTCACCAAAGCCCAGCAGGTACTCCTTCTGCAAACGCAGTACCGCCGCGCGCGTCTGGTTGGCCGCCACCGTCGTCGGACTGGAGACGTCCGGATAGCGGTAGACGCCGTTGGCCGCCGGATCGACCAGATTTCGCCCTGCGACCGTGTGGCTGCCGGGGGCGACGAACAACGATGCCGCGGGCACCTGCGCAGCCACGAGCTGCTCGTCCACGTAGAAATCCCCCACGACGCCCTCTACATTGAAGCTCATCGCCACCTGTCCCTTGCGGTTGAAGGTGGAGCGGAGGGGAGCCGTGCGTCCGCCGACAATCGTGACGGTGTGCTCGTTGAACGGCGGAGCCCACAGATCCGCATGGGCACCGACGACCGCCACTCGAATTGCATGGGTGCCCACCGGCAGCGCGACCTGCGCGGTCTGGCCGGGAGTAACCGTAGCCAGCGGTACGTCCCCTTCATTGACCTGGCACAGCACCTCCTGTCCCACCTCCTGTCCCCTGACGTCGCAGGCAAAGGAAAGATAGCCCTTGAGATAGGTCATAGAAGGACGGAGAGCGAGAGCGCGGGTGCGCCCCTCCGCCACCGTGACGTTCGCCTGACTGACATCGCCATAGACAAAGATGTCGCCAAAGCCGGGGGTCGAATCGGTAATGGCCTTCACCTCAATCAGGTGCGCCACCGCCGGCGTCACCGGCAGCGAAACCACGTTCACCCGCGCGGCAACCAGAGCCCCATCGACATAGACGTCCCCCAAAAGTGTAGCCGGGGTGAGCGTCACATCCACGGTGGTCACAGGTGCAACCTCCTGGGCCGCAGGGAAAGCCAGCACCGGTTGGGCAAACAGGCCCAAAAGCAGCCAACTCACAACAGCCATTCGATACATCCAACCCATTTTCATCACTCGCAGCTCCTTTCGAATGAACCGAGATGCCCATAAGAGAGAGAATCAAAATCAGCACAAAGCGTATACACGCTTAAATTTACTATAGCACAAGAATTTGGGCAGTGCAATCAGGCATGGGGGGCTACAAACTCACCATCCGCGGGCGACCACGGATGTGCTATCATTCGTGTATTCGTGTCCTATTCGTGGTCGGCAGGCAATCGGAAATAGGCCGAGCTGGCGCTCGGCGCTCCCAGCAACGCGGAGCGGACAAGATGCCCGCGGTCCCAGGTTCTTTTATGAAAACACGAGACGGCCGTACCTCACGCACCGGGGAGCGTGAAGCTGAAGGTGCTCCCGCATCCCGGAGCGCTTTCGACGTTCACTTCGCCGCCCAGGCGCTCGACAATGCGGCGGACAATGGAGAGCCCCACACCGTGTCCCTGCGCGGGCGGCTGGGAGCCCGCGCGTGAAATGCGCGTGAAAGGAGTAAAAAGCTGCTTCTGAGCCTCTTCCGATAGGCCGGGGCCATTATCGCGCACCCAGAAACGGACCATGCCATCTGCCTGCTGCGTGCTGCCGATTTCAAGAACAGGCGGCCTTCCGCCGTACTTGAGCGCATTGCTCAAATAATTGTCCCAGACCCGCTCCACCAGCACAGGGTGGCCCAACACGGGTGGAAACGTGGAGGGGATGGCAACCTCCGCATGGTGCTGTTCGATGAACGTCGCCAGATTGGTGCAAGCCGTCTTCACCAGCACCGACATATCCAGGAGCTCGACGTGAATCGCCTCCGGGGAAGCAATCAGCAGGAGGCTTTCGATAATATCCCGTGCGCGCCGCGTCTGGCTCATGATGATCGCCGTATAGGTCTGCATCTCCTGTGGCGATAGGGTCGAACATTCCTGATTCAACAATTCTGCATAGGGCAGGATCAAATTCAAGGGCCCCTTCAAGTCGTGCGAGACGCTGTAATCGTACGCCGACAGGTCCGCGGCCATCCCACGTAATTCCATCAGATCGGCAAAACGAGCCCGAGCAATCGTGATGGCCCGCTCCAGATTGCCCGGCTCAGGGGGCTTGAGCAGATAAGCGCCCACACCGGCCAAACTGGCAGCCTTGACCTTCTCAAGCTCAGAGAAAGCCGTCATGACCACGACCGGCATGGGGCATAGGGTTTGAATCGTGTGCGCCGCTTCGATACCGTCCATCTCCGGCATGTCGAGATCCATCAAAATGACATCGGGATGGAGCGCCTGCACCATCTCCACCGCTTTAGCGCCGTTGTTCGCCCTGCCAACCACACAATAGCCCAATTCCTCCAACTGGAATTGGAGCAGCTCCGCAACCATCACCTGATCCTCCGCAACCAAAACGCGGCCCCGCTCAACCAACGATTCCATATCCCACCTTATTCCCGTTATTGAACATTTCTCTCGACGGCTCTAAACCGGATTTCAGTCACAGCGCCGTTATCATTACGCAGCAGCAGTTCACCATGCAGCTCATCGTGCACAAAAAGCGGCAGTAGATACAAACCCGCATTGTGGCGTTCCCACTGCAGGACATCCTCCGGATATCCGGGCCCATCATCACGGCATTCCAGAAGAACCAGAGGAGCCTCGGACCGGATGTCGAAGCGGATCTTCCCCCGGTCACGCTCCTGCAGCCCATGTTTGACGGTATTGGTCACAAGCTCATTCACGATCAGAGCCAGAGAACTGGCCTGTTCGGAGGAGACATGCACCGGAGAAGGTGAAATTTCCAAAGCAAGATGTTTATCGGGCGGCAGCATCTGTAATGCGGCGCGACCGATCTGGGCACAAAGTTCGCTCAGCAGGAGGGGATTCCACTGGGCTTGAGAAAGCATTGCATGCAGCGTAGCCAGCCCATAAATGCGGCTGCTCAAATTATCGACCAGAGAGCGGCAAACAGGACAGTCATCCACAGGCAGATAACGCCGCTGGGTATTGAGGATGCCAAGAATGGAGGCAAGGTTGTTTCCTACCCGATGGTTGGCATCGCGTGCCAGCTTGGCCTTGACTCGAGCATCTTGCTCTGCCTGCTCACGCAGGCGCGCCTGCCGGATAGCAACGGCCAGTGACGCGGCAACCTGGATAGCCATCTCCAGATGGTCTTCGGTAAACCAATCCGGGAGATCCGTCCAAAGGTACAACGCGCCAACGACTTCCGCCTGCGTGCTCAAGGGCACGCTGATGATAGAACGGATGCCTTCTTTGTAGAGCGTCTGCTCGAGCGGAGAACGCTGAGGCAGCGTCGCAAGGTCGGGAATTCTTATCACTTTGTCTCCCAACACCTCGGAGCTCGACTCAATGATAGGGATCAACGCGTCGGCGCTGTGCGGGGTCTGGCATTCGGAGCAAGTAGCCAACACCTTGACCACGCGCGTTTTGAGATCGAACTCGATGATGCCGGCCTGCTGACTGGGTATGAGATGGAGGATACGGGTCAGCGCCGCCTGTGCGATCTCACCGGCAGAGAGCGCGGCCAGGATCGCCTGATCGACTTCACGCAGCGTGGCGAGCTGCTCGAGAAGCAGGCGATCGTGCTCTTCTTGAGCCATCAAAGTCTCGATCAGTGTTTTGCGCGCGGCAGTCAGCCGGTACAACAGCTCGGCCATGACAAAGGTGCTCAGGGCTCCCCCCAGAGTACAAATCAACGAAGATCCACAATCACCCGAGAGAGAGAAGGTGCTCCACAGTGCGGCGGCCGTCCATGCCACCAGCAAAGACAGATAAACCCAGCGATCAAAGAAGAGCGCGGAAAGTGCTACAGGCAAGATGAAAAGGATCAATAGACTACCACTAAGATTTAAGACATTCAACGCCCCATACATCAAGAAGAGCGAGAAGACGAAGCCTCCCAGCAAAACCCAGGGTCGCCGGAGCTCGCTGACCCCCTTCAAGGCAACCTACCCCACAGGGACAAAAAAGGGGTGCCCTTCACAGAAAGCGCCCCTTGTACCACGTCACAAAGTTCCGCCCTGTCCCACAGGCTTATCCTCGCCCTCGAGCCCAGTGAGTCGGCAGCGATACAGCCATCACACCGCCTGAATAGCCAGGCCGTTTTGCCTTCCATACGCCTCATATCCCTCTCACACCACAATAAAAAATCGCCCTAGAATCGGACGATACCATAGCTCTATCTTAACTATAAACTAACTTTTACAATAGTCAAGAGGGAAATTTTGTTAATTCTTTCTAACTTACGAGGCGAGAAATACCTGAGAGGAAACCCCGCAGCTCACTTGAAACGCTCGTCACCCGCCAGCGTGCGGCGGAGGCCTTCTTCTAAGGGCACTCCGGGGCGATACCCCAGGAGGCTGCGCGCCAGCGTCACGTCGGCCTGCAGACGGGAGACGCCGCCGTTCTCGACGGAGTTATAGAGAAGGTTGCTGCTGGCATTCGTGAGCTTGAGAACCAGGCGCGCCACCTCATTGATGGACGTCTCGACGCCGCTGCCCACGTTGATCGTCTGACGATTAAGCTGCGCATTCAGGCCGGCTGCCAGCAGCGCCGTCACCACGTCATCGACGTAAGCAAAGTCGCGGGTCTGCGTCCCATCCCCGAAGATGACCAGTGATCCGCCGCCCAAGGCCTGGCGCAGAAAATAGGGCACGACCGGCGCATGAAAGGGCGGCAGGGGTTGATGCGGCCCATAGGCGTTGAAGATGCGCAGCACCACGGTGGCAATCCCCCAAAGAGCGCCGATCGTGTGGGTATACTGCTCGGCAGCCAGCTTGCTGACGGCGTAAGGAGACTGTGGATTAGGACACGCCTCCTCGGAAATCGGCTGGGCGGCCTGTTCGCCGTAGACAGCACCGGAGGACGCCAGCACCAATCGCGGGACGCCGACATCGCGCATGGCCTCCAGGAGCGCGACCGTTCCCCCGACGTTGACCTCGTTGTACTCCCGCGGATAAATGACCGACTCGGCGACCAGCACCCGCGCCGCCAAATGATAAACGCAGTCCACACCCTGCAGGAGGGTCCAGAGCTTGGGGCGGTCATGGACCGACCCGCGATGAAACAGCACCCGTTTGTCCAGGTGCGCACAATCGCCGGAGCTGAGATCGTCAATCGCCAGGACTTCGTGGCCCTGCTGGACCAGCGCATTGGCCAGCGCCGTTCCTAAAAAGCCCGCCCCCCCCGTGATCAGAATCCGCACACAGCCCTCCCGGTATCAGAAATCAAAGATCTCGCCGCCACTGCAACGCTATCGAACTAATGCCTGGATCGCTTCGCCCAATAGAGCCGCTGCGCCAGCGCCACCCAACGCGGACGCAGAAAGGCATAGAGCCGATAGAGCAGTGCGTGAGGGGCATAATCGTAAGCGCCGATGTGCGGGACGAACTCCGCCCCGAAGCCGGCCTTGAAGCGATAGACTCCCCACAGGGGATCTGCTTCATCCAACGTATCCGGAGCGCCCCACAGATCGTACGTCGTGCAGCCCAGCGCCTGCACTTTCCGCACCGCCTCCCACTGGAGCAGGTAGTTGGGCATGTACTCGCGGTGAAGCTCCGTGGAAGCGCCATACATGTACCAGGCACGAGCGCCGAAGTGAAAAAGCACCATCATCGCCACCGGATCGCCTTCCGCTTCCGCAATCAGCGGCGTTGCCAGTCCGGCCTCCATAAAGGTCTTCCAAACGTCCCGATAATAAGGCTCCTCGCGGATAATGAAGGCATCACGCTCTGCCGTCTCCGCATACATACGGTAAAGGAGCGGGAGTTCGGAAAGGCCCGCCGTACGGACCGTCACGCCTTTGCGCACGGCCAGCCGAATGTTATAGCGCCATTTGGACTTCATCCGATCCATCAACGTGTCCAGATCGGCCCGGAGATCGAGGGTCATGGTATTACGGAACTGAATCTGCTCGAAGGAGGGACGCCAGCCGCGGCGCTTCAAAAGCGCGACCACGGCTTTCCCTTCCGGCGTGTCGGCACGGACATCGGGATCGAGCTTCAGCGTCAGCATCGCGCTCCGGCGCGCAAGCCCTTCCAGATCGGAGAGGACCGCCTCCACCTGAGCCGGGTCTCCCCAATCCAGTGTCGGACCCTTCGGGATGTATCCCAGACGGGAGCGACCGCGCTGCTGCGTCAGAATCTGCGCCGCGGCCATAGGGTGATCCACCGCGCCCCACAGGAAGCGCTCCGTGCTCCACCCACTCCGTCCCTTGAAAGCACCCCAGGCCCACGTCTGCAACACGTGCGGCTCAGGGAGCGCTTTCAAAGCCGAATCCCACTGCTGTGCATCGTCAATTGGTTGCATGTCACTCACACGGTTATTTTAACACACCTCATGAATTTATCCGCATCAAGAACCTTGCCCCCTGGCCATTTCACGCTATGATTACTTGTGTGGCCATCTGTACAGGTACAGACCTCAGCTCGTTCGAAAAATGCTTGAGGTGCGGAGTCACACAACAGAAAAGGGGTTTATGGGTAGAGAAGATCTCATCAAAGAAACATTAGCTCCCCCGGAGAAGGCAATTCTGGTGGGGATCGATTGGAAAGAGCCTCCCGGCGGGAAGTTCATGCCCAATGCCTGGCCCGTCGAGGAGTCCCTCACAGAATTGAAGCTGCTGGCCGAAACGGCCGGCGTAGAGGTGCTCGAACAGTTCGTGCAAAGCCTGGATCGGCCGCATGCAAGCACCTTCATTGGCACGGGAAAGGCGAAGGAGATTGCCGAAGCCGCGCAGGCGTTCGGCGCCGACGTCGTCATCTTCGACGATGAGCTGAGCCCGCGTCATCAGCGAGAACTCGAAGCCATCTTCGGACGCGGCGTCAAGGTGATCGACCGCACGGCGCTGATCCTGGACATCTTCGCACAGCACGCCAACACACGGGAGGGCGAACTCCAGGTCGAGCTGGCGCAGTACGAGTACCGGCTGCCACGCCTGACCCAGGCATGGATGGAGCGAGCGCTCACACGGCAGGCAGGCGGGCGCGCCGGCGGCTCGACCGGCGGCGTTGGTCTGCGCGGCCCCGGCGAAACGCGGCTGGAGATGGATCGCCGCGTCATTCGCCACCGCATCTCCCAAATCAAGGCGGATCTCGAAGCCGTGCGCTCCCATCGCGCGCGGTACCGCGCCCAGCGGCGGCGCAGTGGCATCCCCACCGTTGCGCTGGTGGGCTACACCAACGCCGGGAAGTCCACGCTGCTCAATGCGCTGAGCGGTTCGGACGTCTACGTCGCAAATCAGCTCTTCGCCACGCTCGATCCCACCACGCGGCGGGTCGACCTTCCCGGAGGAACCGCCATTCTGCTCACGGACACGGTCGGCTTCATCCAAAAGCTCCCCACCCAACTGGTGGCCGCCTTCCGCGCCACGCTCGAAGAGGTCATCGAAGCCGACCTGCTGCTGCACGTCATCGATGCCAGCCATCCGCACGCCACGGAACAGGCTCACGCGGTCTACGAAACCCTGGACGAGATCGGCGGAGCGGGCCTGCCGATCATGATCGTGCTGAACAAGATCGATCTCCTGCCGGACGCTCAGGCAGCCAGTGCCGCTCTGGGCAACATGCCGGATGCCATCGCGATCTCCGCGCTCACCGGCTACGGCCTGGACACCTTGAAGGAGCAGATCGAAGAGGTTCTGGAAGCGGAGATGGCCGTCGTCGATCTCCTTATCCCCTTCGAACGCGGAGATCTGGTCAGCCTCTTCCACGAGCATGGACTGATCGAGCGCGAGGAACACTCGGCCTCGGGGACACGGATCGTCGGGCGGCTGCCTGCCGAGCGGCTGCCAGAGTTCGAGGGCTTCCAGTTCCGGCGTACCAAATCACATCCCACGGAAAGCTGATCGAGGATCCGAGAAACGCGTATGACACATTGGCGTGAGCATCAGGAAAAAGACCCCTATTTTCAAAAGGCCAAAGCGGAAGGCTACCGGGCACGGTCGGCCTATAAGCTCCTGCAGATTCAAGAAAAATTTAGAATCCTGCGGCCCGGGGCCGTCGTCGTCGATTTAGGGGCGGCCCCCGGCTCCTGGTCGCAGGTCGCAGCCAGGATCGTGGGCCCCAAAGGGCGCGTGATCGCGATCGACATCCAGGAGATGGAACCCATCCCGGGCGTCATCCTCCTCCAGGGGGACATGACCGACCTGGAAGTACAGGATGAAATCATCGAAACCGTCGGCAGGCGGGCAGACGTCGTCATGAGCGACGCAGCGCCCTTCACCACCGGGGTCAAGCTGCGCGACCACGTGCTCTCGATGGAGCTTGCCCGCGCGGCCCTGGCGGTCGCCAAAGCGCTGCTCCATCCCGGCGGCAGTCTGGTCATCAAAGTCTTCCAGGGGGAAGACCTGCCCGACGTGATCCGCGAGGTAAAGATGGCCTTCCATCCGGTCAAGACCCACACGCCCGACGCCACCCGCAAGGAGAGTTGGGAGCAGTTCATCGTCGCACAGGGGTATAAAGGGACAAAGTCAGCCCAGGGCTAAAGCCCCGGTCTGATACCCAAAACCCGCTGGAGCGGGTTGGGAACCGGTTTTAACCGGTTTGGGTTATCAGACGCCGAATTCATTCGGCGGCGACCCTGGGCGGACTCCCAGGAAATTGAACCAACACAGGAGGGAAACATGGCTGCGTATGTGATCGTGGATATCGAAGTACTCGAGCCGACAGGCTACGAGGAGTACAAGAAGATGGCCGCGCAGGCCGTGGCGGCCTACGGCGGCAAGTATCTGGCCCGCGGCGGCACCACCGCCGTCCTGGAAGGGGACTGGGCGCCGAAGCGGCTGGTCGTCCTGGAATTCGAGAGCCTGGAGAAGGCCAAAGCCTGGTGGGCTTCGGAAGAATACCGCGAGGCCAAGGCGCTGCGCCAGAAGACCGCGCGCACGTCTATGGTCGCGATCGAAGGAGCATAACCTCACTCCCTCACCCCGGGGGGTGAGGCTCCCACTAGGGACACAACCGGCAG
>JAVEWB010000061.1:0-9259 GCA_034004765.1 Anaerolineae bacterium | reverse complement strand
ACGTGAGCACGCCATCTTGTCCATCCGAAATATAGTCGCAGCCACCAGGCCGTTTCATCGCTAACATTGTACTTACCTCCTGTTTTGTAAATAGGGGACTCAGTGTGAGAACACCAATCCCATTACTGATCCTACTCCATACACTCTTTGCAGACCAATCTTCACAAAGAATGCCAGCACTTTACTGCCGAGTCTTACTCCTTGGCCAACGCTGACCACAGCAGGAAACGACTGTCGCTTTCTTATCCTTCATGATCTCAGGCAGCATCCTCAGCTTGCCGACAGGCTGATTGCAAGATGAACACTCTATCACACCTTGCCCATTCCCCTTTGTGATATAACCACAACCGCCACACCGTCTCATCGCTGACATCTTGCTTACCTCCCACAGTATCAAAGACTACTCAAACGTTCTGAGTATATGTATTAAATGTTTTTTATATTTATTTATATCTTTATTATACATATTGTCCAAGTTTCTGTCAAGAGAGCAACAGCCAAATCGCGAAAATTTCCCGGCGATTTGTGGTATCATACCCGCATGGATGATGAACTGCGCCGGAAGCTGCAACGCTTGGGAGTGGTCAGAGGACTGCACGCTCTCCAGTCTCCGCCCCCACCCCGCCCGACCCCATCATCCCCACGCACTCAGGATCCCCTGCCCGGTGAGGCGATCACCACGGCACATGGTCAGGCCTGGGTCGTGCAGCACTATTACCCCGCCGACCACCGCCACGGGCGCTACACGCTGGAAAAAGCTGACACGCTCGCTCCGGAGACCCTGGCCCTGCTGGGAATCCCCGATCTGGGAGACCGTCCTGCGTTCCTGGATACCGAGACCACAGGACTCGCCGGCGGCACCGGGACGTTGATCTTCCTCACCGGCGTGGGGTTATGGCAGCCGGAGGGGTTCGACCTCTATCAAGTCTTTCTGCGCGATCCCTCCGAGGAACGTGCCGCGCTCGACTACCTGGCCGATCTCCTGGCGCAGGCTTCCAGTCTGGTCACATTCAATGGCCGCGGCTTCGACCTGCCCCTGCTCGAAGGGCGGTTCATCCTTCAGCGCATGGTGCCGCGCTGGCGAGGACTGCCGCATCTGGATCTGCTCCTGACCGCTCGGACGCTCTGGCGGGAGCACCTTCCCTCACGGCGTCTGGGCTTTCTCGAAGAGGCCCTGCTGGGGATCACCCGCAGCCAGGAGGACCTGCCGGGGTGGCTGATCCCGGCAGCCTATCGGGAGTACCTGCAGACGGGCACGACCGCGGAGATGACCCGCATCTTCTACCACAACGAGATCGACATTATCAGCCTGGTCTCACTGCTGCGCCACGTTGCCCGGCTGACCCAGGAGCCCGAAGCCCTGGGCGTGACGGCGGCGGAATGGGTCGGTCTGGGGCGGCTTTACGATCAGGCCGGGTGCCGGGATGAAGCGTGTGCGGCCTGGCACCGCGCCCTGGAAGAGGATACCCTCCCGCCCGATACCGCCGAGCGCCTGTGGCGGGAGCTGAGCATACAGCGCAAGCAAGATCAGGATTGGGAAAACGCACTGGCGCTGTGGAAAAGCTGGGCCGACCGCATTCCCTGGGCCATAGAGCCGCTGGTCGAACGCGCCAAATACGCCGAGTGGGTCATTCAAGATCTCGCTGCGGCCCTGCAAGAGACGCAGCGAGCGCTCCAACGGCTCCCCAAGCTTCCCAATGGGTTCTCCCGACAGCAATGGGCCGCCGTACTGCAGCACCGCCAGCAGCGCCTGGAGCGCAAGCTTAGCAAAAAATAGCCCCCTCTGAACAATCCAGCGGATTGTCCTACACAATCTGCATCATCTGTGTAATCTGCGTAATCTGTGGTGTGTAATCTGTGGTAGCGTTTTTGCCCCCTTCAGGTATAATGAAGAGGTAAGCACTACCCCTTAGCATAGGAGCAATGGATGGAAATTACCTGGTATGGCCTTGGATGTTTACGCATCATCGAACGCGGCTACCCCGCCATCGTAACAGATCCCTTCGACGAAGAAGAAACCAGTTACCCTCTGCCCCACCTGCGTGCTGACGTCGTTACCTCCAGCATTCCCCAGGAAGATCCCAAAGAGACGCACTGGAAGGGTATCCGAGGAACTCCCCGCATCCTTGCCAGCCCGGGCGAATATGAGATTGGCGGCCTCTTTATCAACGGTGTCCCGTCCTACCGCGACCACAAATCAGGGGCTGAACTTGGCGAGAACGTGATCTACAGCTTCTCCCTGAACGGGCTCTCCTTCTGTCACCTGGGGAATCTGGGACACGTCCCGACGCAAACGCAGGTAGAACGCATGGGATCGGTGAGCATTCTGTTTATTCCCGTAGGGCTGCCCAAAGGGTTGACCCCCTCGATGGCCTCAGAAGTCGTCAGCCTGATCGAACCCAGCATCGTGATCCCGATTCAATACGCGACCCCCGGGCTCAACGTTGAAAGAGAATCTGTGGATCGTTTCCTGAAAGAGATGGGAGCTCCTAAAGAGACCCCGGTGCCCATTCTTAAACTCGCATCGAACACTATCCCGGAAGAGACTCGGATCGTCTTATTAGAAGCCCAACAAATTTAGGACAGGAGGCGCATTTATGGGCAAGAGCCTGTACGCGATTAGCCTTATGCTTGTGCTTATGACGCTCACCGCAGCAGGGTGTACACCGGCTGCGCCAGGGGGAATCACCCCGACCATGACCCCACCCCAGAACCTTGATCTCATGCGCTTGCAGATCGAAGCCGGGGATTACGCTACAGCGGCACAGGGATTGGAAGTATGGATCACCCAAAACAGCGACGATGCCGAAGCCCACTTCCTGCTGGGCCTGGCCTACTTCAACACGGGGAACTACGATAAAGCCCAGACCGCCTTCGAACGCACGCTGACGCTGGACCCTCAGCGCGCGGCGGCCGTACATCACAATCTAGGTGCTCTGGCCTACCAACTTGGTGAACTGGAAACCGCTGTCGAGGAGTTCAAAGTTGCGCTGGAAGCCGACCCCGATGATTCGGATACCCACTATCAATTAGGAGCCACCTACCTGGTCATGGCTCTGCCGGCAGACAGTTTGACCCCCGACGAGGCTATGGTAAAACAGGCGCAAGCGGAATTCAAGAAGGCACTGGAGCTCTCGCCGGGCAAAGTCGAGGCCTTAGTAGGAATGGGCAACGTCCATCTGCTCCAAAGTCAGGTTCAGGAAGCCATCGAAGTCCTGGAACAAGCCGTCGCCGAGAACCCCAATATGCCGGAAGCCCTTTTTGCGCTGGGCCGCACCTACGCAGCGGCCGGTCAGACAGCAGAAGCAAAACAGACGCTGCAGCGCTTCCTGGAGACCAATCCACCGGCGGCCTGGGCCCAGCAAGCACAGCAGCTTCTTGATCAGATGGGAGAGTAGCCACCCGGCTGCTTAGACCAACAGAGTCATCTTTTATAGGCTGTTTTGTAAATAAAGGAGGAAACCATGTCTATGTATGAGAATCAAGGGTATGTACCCGCTCCCGCCCCGGAGAAGACCCCAGCTATGAATATCTGGAAGAGCGTCCTGTTCTCGCCCGCCATAGAGACGTTTGCCCGCTTCCGCGAGCAAGCCGATCTGACGCGTGCCGCCATCTGGGTTGCACTCAGCGGGCTGGTCAGCGGTATAGCCACCGCCATCACGATGGCCACCAGCGGGGGGGTGGCTGCGAACATGGAGCAACTGCGCGACATCCTGCCGCCGGAACTGGCGAGCGAACTTCCAGAGACGGCGGTGCAAGCAGCCCCGACCATCGGCTCAGCGCTGTGCAGTATTCCTTCCGGCGCAGTCGGAGCCGTCATCGGCTTCTTCATCAGCGTTGGGTTGATCCACCTGGTGGCCAAACTGCTCCAGGGACAGGGAACCTACACCGAGACCTTCTTCCTCAGTGCCGCGGCTGCCGTCCCTATCACGATCGTGATGAGCGTCATTCAAATCATCGGCGGGCTTTTCAATCTCATTCCCGTCATTGGGCCCATCTTTGCGATTCTGGTCGGCCTGGTGTCTTTTGTGCTAGGCATCTACAGCCTTGTACTCTCGGCTATGGCCGTAGCGGCCGCGCACCGCTTCTCGCTAGGTAAAGGCTTCGCCGCCGTGCTGATCCCAGGCGCCGTCGCGTTACTCTTCTGCTGCTGCATCACCGGGATACTCGTTGCCGCCATGGGTGCTGCCGCGCCGAACATCGAGGAACTTCTCGAAGAGATGAGCGCGCTCTTGACCTTGGTCGCCTAAGCCGCGCAGCCACAGAAACTCATAATGGACACGCAGCACGTCAAATTCCTGATGACCTGGGACGTTCGCCCCGGGAAAGAAGAATCTTATCTGGAGTTCATCACACAGGAATTCTCAGATCTGCTTGTCAAGTCGAACCTGCAACCTACCGATGCATGGTACACCGTCTACGGAGACTGGCCGGAGGTCATGATGGCCTTTGTGGCCGAGGATCTGGAGAGCCTGAAGCAGTTCCTGGTTTCGGAAAGCTGGGAGCGGATGCGAAAAAAGTTAGCCACCTACGTCAAAGATTACCAGCAAAAGGCCGTGCCGCTCAAGAGAGGGTTTCAGATGTAGGTCTCTGCACTGCCCGGCGCTAAAAAGTGCCGGGCAGTGTGTTATGCCGTGATCAACGCCCGCAGCGCAGCAAAGTTCTCGCGATCCTCGTGCAGATCGTCGCTCTTCGGCGTCTCCAACAGCCCGGGCAATCCGGCAAGCCGAGGATCGTTGAGCACATGGCGAAAAGCTTCCAACCCCAGTTCCCCCTTCCCAATATGCTCGTGCCGGTCTCGCCTGCTCCCCAACGGACACTTGGAATCGTTGAGGTGCAATGCCTTCAGCCGTTCCAGGCCAATGGTGGTTTCAAACGCCGCCATCGTCGCCGCATATCCCTCCGGCGTGCGCAGTTCGTACCCAGCCGCGAACACGTGGCAGGTATCCAGACAGATACCCAACCGTTCTCCTTGCGGGGTCTCGGCCAGCAGCCACGCAAGCTGCTCGAAGCGCTCCCCCAACGTCGTGCCCTGACCGGCGGAGGTCTCCAGCAGAATCTGCGTGCGATAACCGGGCATCGCTGCGTGGATCTCACCCAGTGATGCGGCAATAGCCTCCAATCCGGCGGCTTCCCCTGCATTCGTGTGCGCGCCAGGATGCAGCACCAAATAAGGCACTCCCAACGCTTCACAGCGCTCGACTTCCACCATCAATGCCATAATAGAGCGTCGGCGCAGTTCCTCCTGCGGCGAAGCAAGGTTGATCAGATACGCCGCATGCGCGACCACCGGGAAGAGGCCGCTGGCCGCCCGTGCCTCCACAAACTGACGGATCTCCTCATCCGTCATCGGCGGCGCCGACCACTGGCGGCTGTTCTTCACCCAAATCTGCAGCGACTCACAGCCAGCCGCCACCCCACGCTCGAAGGCCCGGTGCAGTCCGCCAGCAATGGATTCATGCGCCCCTAAGCGCAGCAGCTTACACCCCCGCGGGATCGCCCGGCATGGATGGCAGGGGCTGCTCTGCAACGATGCGATAGCTGCTGGTGACCTCCGCCGTGCGGCGCAGCATTGCGCCGACCGGGCAGTAGGTTGTCTCAGAAAGCTCAATCGCGCGCTCCACCGCCTTAGGATCGACCCCCACCCCATAGATCACGTACTCAACGCGGATCTTCGTATAGACTTTGGGATACTCCTCCGCCGTCTCGCCCTCCACCAGCACTTGCACGCCGGTAAAGGGCTGCCGCTTCTTGGTCAGAATGGAAATCACATCCATGCCCGTACAGCCCGCCAGCGCGATCAGCACCAGCTCCATCGGGGTCGGGCCCGAATGCGTGCCCAAGGGCGCTTTGGCAGAATCTATCACAATAGCGGGGCTCCCATTCGCCTCACCCACCAGCCGCATGCCGGGCCCCAGCCAGGTTACCTTTGCTGTCGACATCGCTACTTCTCCTGGAGCGGGATCACGCAGATGAAACGCAGCGGCACATAGCCGGTATTGCGATAGCCATGCACTTCATCAGGAGAAACCAGGAGCACTGTGCCGGCCTTCATCTCCAACTCCCGTTCCCCACCGGTAACCACCCCCAGCCCCTCCAAGACGTAAATCTCATGCTCATAGGGATGATGGTGCGGCTCGAAGACCGTCCCCGGCTCGATCTCGATCACGCGCATGGCGAAGTTGGGCGCGCCATCCTTCTCCGTCAACAACCAGCGAATCCCAATGCCTTCCTGCACCCCTTCCAAAGGTACTTCTGCAGCCCGCTTGACAATCATCTCACCCTCCTCAGGATTTTCACGCATCACGTTTTACGTTTGACGTTTTACGCATCACGACTGGATACTCTCCTCATCAACCGGCACTTCAACAGTCGCAGGCTCGACAGTTCCCTTACCCAGCAGCGCATAGACGCCGCACCACCCCACCGCGCCGGTGAGGAAAGCGATCGCGCCAACCACCCCGATAAGGGTTCCCACCGTTCCCTGCACAAACAGAAATCCCAAGAGCATCCCGTAAACACCCAGGGTCACCCGCAAAATACGCTCAAGCTCACCCATATTTGGTTTCATTTAGCCGCTTCTCCTTTCAATTCTGCAAGATAGTCCCGCGCCGTGAAGGCCGCTTTGGTCCCATCGCCGACCGCGACGGTATACTGCGCCAGCGTGTCGGCGCGCACATCCCCAATAGCCAGAATCCCCCCGACGTCGGTACGCATCTTCGCGTCGGTCTTGATGTGTCCCACCTCGTCCAGCGCCACCAACCCGGCAACAAACTGCGTGTCGGGGACATATCCGGCGTAAACGAAGACGCCATCGGCATGAAGTTCCGAGACTTCACCGGTCTCCACATTCTCCGTCATCACCGTGGTCAGCCGCTCTTCGCCCTTGAACCCCACGACCCGGTGGTTGAAGTAGCACATACCCTTCCCGTGTTGGAGAACACGCTCCTGCAGCGTCTTCTCCGCGGGAGAAGTCGAACGCGACATCACAAATTTCACGCTGCGGGCATAGTTCATTACGTTCAGCCCTTCTTGCAGGCCCGAATTGCCGCAGCCCACGATGACCACATCTTTCCCCTTGAATAACGGGCCATCACACGTGGCACAGTAAGAAAGCCCGCGTCCGTAGAAAGCATCCTCTCCGGGTACGTTCAACTTCTTCGGCTTGCTCCCCGTCGCAAGCATCACCACCCGGCCCTCGTAGCTGTTCCCTGCCTTCGTGGTAACCCGCCACAGCCCACGCTCTACCGACTCGAGGCGTGTAACCTCTTCATGTTCGACGAACTCCGCACCGAAGCGCTCGGCCTGTTTGCGGAAGCGGCCCATCAACTCCACGCCGGAGATGCCGTCAGGAAATCCCGGATAGTTCTCCACGCGCTCCGTCAGGGCACCCAGACCACCCGTCGCGGCCTTATCCAGCACCAACGTCCTGATCGCGTCGCGGGCGGTATAAATCGCCGCCGCCATGCCTGCCGGGCCTGCTCCCACGATAATCACGTCATAGACCCCGCCCGAAAGTCGCGACTGTGCGGGGGACTCTGTCCCCAAATTGAACTCAAACATCTTCTCACCTCCCAGTCGTACGCTTCCAGCTTTGTATAGCACCAATCGGCACTTTGACAACAAGGAGCCCGGCAAACAACACCGGGCTGCACCATCCTCTTGGACCGCGGGCATCTTGCCCGCTCTTTGGATCACGGACATCTTGCCCGCATCACGCCGCCTTGATCGCCTCGACAATCATCCCAACCGGCGCGCGTCCCTCGACCCGCTGCGTGCCGTTGATCACGTTGAGAGGCACCCCCATGACTTCATACGCCTCTGCCAGCTCCTGAAACTCCGATGCCTCCACCACCTCGGCGCGCACCTTATCGCTCTCCACCGCCATGTCGAAGGCCAGCACAGCCGCACCGGGGCAGTAAGGGCAGGTCGGCGTGACAAAAACCTGATAATGCACCGGCTTATCCAATGTAGCCAGGTAGGCTTTGGTCTCATCGTCCAGCAAATCCCCGGTCCCGCGTCCCGCCACCTGAATGCCATGCAGCAGCGTCGAGAACTCGTAATTCGACGGGATGCCGAAGAAACGCAGGCCGTAATCCTTAGCTCCAACAATCGCAATAGCCGGGGCCTTATCGATCGCATACTCCTCAGCCTTCGCCCCATCGGTCGCGAGGTCATAGATCTCAGCCGAAACCTGATCCGACGTACCAGCCACTTCATTGACCAAATCGACAATGACAGGGCAATAAGGGCATTCCTCCTCGGGTTTTGTAAAGACCAAAAGCCGCACCTTGTTCGGTAGATCGTCTAACATCGTCCGCACTTGCTCACGAATTTCATCATTCAACAACGCCATGATCCCACTCCTTCTCTGTGTTAGATAGTAATATAAATGATCCCACGTTATCTTCTAAATTATATAATATCTCATAAAAGTGTCAAGTAAATAGCTTAAACGCCTTACCACGGCAGATGATCCAAATCCACGTTCCCACCGGAGAGGATCACACCCACGCGCAGTCCCTCGATCGCGATCTTGGGCTCCAGGAGCGCCGCCACCGGCACCGCCGCCGAAGGCTCGATAATGAGCTTCATCCGCTCCCAGACCAGGCGCATCGCCCGAACGATCGCCTCCTCACTCACCGTCACGATATCAGCCACCGACTGGCGAATGATGGGGAAGTTTACGTCTCCCAGAAAAGTGCACAGTCCGTCGGCAATGGTTTTCGCATTCGTCGGCGGGTAGATGCGGCCATCGCGGAAAGAGCGATAGGCGTCGTCCACGGCCTCCGGCTCGGCAGCCATCGTGCGCGTACCAACACCCCGTCCGGCCACCGCCAGTGCCGTCCCCGCCAACAGCCCCCCGCCCCCGACCGGCGTGATCACGATATCGAGGTCGGGCACCTCCTCCAGGAACTCCAACGCCGCCGTCCCCTGCCCGGCAATCACCCGCGGATCATTCGAGGGATGCACGAAGGTTGCACCGGTTTCCGCGAGCGTTTGTTCGAGCACCGTTTCCCGATCCAGCGGATTCGACCCGCTCGTCACGATCCGTGCGCCGTACCCTGCCACCGCTGCCCGTTTGACCGCGGGGGCATTGTCGGGCATCACCACAATGGCCGGGATCCCGCGCAGCCCGGCGGCGTAAGCCAGCGCCGCGCCGTGATTCCCTGAGGAGTGCGTGATCACACCGTGATGGGCTTCAGCTGCGGAGAGGGAGAAGACGGCGTTGCAGGCCCCCCGCGCTTTGAACGCCCCC
>JAVEWB010000060.1:0-9283 GCA_034004765.1 Anaerolineae bacterium | reverse complement strand
TGTCGAAGCTCAAGTCGACGTATGTGGATGCCTTGCCGGCGCTGGTCGATCCGGGAACGGGCCGGGTACACACTTCTTATAATCAGATTGGCACCGTGACGGGGCGGCTTTCCTCGTCGGATCCGAACTTGCAGAACATCCCGATTCGCACGGAGGAAGGACGCCGTGTGCGAAAAGCGTTTATCGCCGACAGCGGCTGCGTGCTAACGGGTGCCGACTATTCGCAGGTGGAACTGCGGGTGATGGCCCACGTTTCGGGTGACCCCGGCTTACTTGAGGCTTTTCACCGTGGTGAGGACGTCCATGCCACGACGGCCTCGGCTGTGTTTGGTGTGCCGCTGGGTGAGGTTACCTATGAGATGCGTCGGATTGCCAAAGCGGTTAACTTTGGGCTGATCTACGGGCAGGGTGCGTATGGACTGGCTTCACAGATCAATGTGACGCCGGGCGAAGCGGAGGAATTCATTCGCCGTTACTTCGAGCGTTTCCCGCGTGTGCATGAGTATATGGATCGCCTTCAGCAGGAAGCCGTACAGCGCGGCTATGTCGAAACCTTGTTACACCGCCGCCGCTATTTCCCGGAGCTGAAACAGGGAAGCAAGGCATCGCCTACACAGCGGCAAGCGGCATTGCGGATGGCGATCAACGCTCCCATTCAGGGAACGGCAGCAGATATCATCAAATTGGCGATGCTGCGGCTGCACCAGGCGCTGAAGGAGAAAGGGCTGCGCTCGCGGATGATTTTGCAGGTGCACGACGAGTTGGTATTGGAGACCCCGAAAGCGGAACTTGAGGCGGCGATTGCGCTGCTGCGTGAGTCCATGGAAAAAGCTTTCCCATTGCAGGTCCCCCTCAAGGTCGATGTTGAGGTTGGCGATAACTGGGACGAAATGGAGCCCTGGCAGGGGTGAAACTTCTTTGCGCCTCTGGCCCGCGAGGTTCATCCTGTGGATGGGGACATCGTGACTGATAAGCAAAATGCCTGGATAAAAGCTGTGCTTTTGGTGGGCATCATTGGCCTTGCTGCTTTTTTCCGCCTCTACCGAATCGACAGCCTGCCGCTGGGGGACAGCTATGATCCTGCCTTCTATGGGGTTGACGCACTCTCGATTTTGAAGGGGAACTACCCTATCTTTTTCGAAGGGAACTTTGGGCGGGAGCCCCTTTTTAGCTACCTCCTGGCATTCTTCTTCCTGCTTTTTGGGCCCTCGACGCAGACCATCCATCTGGCCTCCGCCTTCGTGGGAATTCTCACCATCCCGGCCACTTATTGGGTAGTGAAAGAGCTTTTCTCTGAGGATGAGGAGATTCTCAAGGAGTGGGGTGGCCTGGCTGCGGCGTTGGTCGTTGCCATTTCTTACTGGCACTTGAATTGGAGCCGCTTTGGCGTCCGAGCCGTCTTGGTGCCGTTGTTTGCTGCAGTGACTTTCTATCTCTTGTGGCGAGGGTTGCGGACCGGGAAGCGCAGCCTCTTTATCGCTTGTGGGGGTGCTCTGGGGCTGAGCCTGTACACCTATCAGGCGGCACGGCTGCTCCCGCTGTTGGTCGTCTTCGGATTCATCTATTACCTCTGGGATCGACGCCCGATTTCTCGCCAGGATTGCCTCAACTTTGCCCTTGTCGTGGGGGTCTCATGCCTGGTTTTTGCCCCGCTGGGTTACTATTTCATCACCCACCCGGGCAGCTTCTCGGAGCGTATCGATCAGGTTTTCGTGCTGGACGTCAAGTATTTCCTGCGATCGTTGCTCTTCCTTAACTTTGGAGGAGACACCAAACCGTTAGTGACTATTCCTGGCCGACCAGCATTGAACCCCTTTCTGTCCCTCCTCTTCTTTGGCGGAATTGGTCTGACTCTGGCCCGCGTCAAGAAACCCAACCGCCTTTTCCTCTTGACCTGGCTGGGAGGCATGCTGCTTCTGGCGGCGGTGGCGGGCAAGGAGACCGCCTCCAAGCGCGCGGTAGGAGCGATCCCTGCCGTGGCCATGCTGATCGCGATGGGGGGCTTGCTCTCGTGGCAAAAGATGCGAGAGTGGCTTCTGGTCCACCGGCCCGGTTTCGAGAAGCCCTTCCGCTATGGCTGGGCAGCGCTGCTTTCTCTCGGCATGGTCTATACGGGCTGGGTGACCTATCGGGATTATTTCATCATCTGGCCCTCGGACCCCGATCTGTTCACGCATTTTCAGGTAGGAGTGTCTGCCATCGGTCGGTACATCAAGGATCTGCCCGCCGACGAGGAGATCTATGTCTCCCCCGAATATCTTGGCAGCCCCTGTATGTTGTTCAATTCGGGCTTGCGGGAGGGCGTAAAGTCGTATAATGGACGAGTCTGCATGGTGATTCCCCTGGAGACGCGGGCTAAGACCACCTATGTGGTCGTGCCGAATGATGACAAGCAGGGTTTGGAGCTCCTGGAGGCGTACTTCCCTCAGGGGGAAGTTGTGGCCGAGGGGCCTTTACATTACAATTTGCCCTATTTTCTGGCTTATCGGGTTCCGGAGGAAGCTTCTGCCCTGATTGCGCCCTCGCATGTCGTGGAAGCTGTCTGGGCCGATAAGATTGTGCTGTTGGGGTATGATCTTGACAAAGAAGCTTACCAGCCGGGCGAGACGATCCAGTTGACCCTGTATTACCGGGCTCTGGAGCGCATGACAGAAAATTACACGGTGTATACCCACCTGGTGGGGTCTGTGAATCCGGCGACCGGCGAAACTTTGTGGGGACAGGATGACAGCGAGCCCTGCAGGCAGTTCTATCGTACCTCTGCGTGGGATTTGGGGGAGGTGGTGCGGGATCAATTCGTGATTGTGATCCCGGCAGACGCACCTCCTGGAACCTTCGATCTGCAGATGGGGCTTTATTTGTGGCCTTCTATGGAGCAGCTCCCGCGATTGGAAGAAGGCCAGCCTGTCGCCGGCCCGTTGATTTTGGGACAGGTTGCGGTGATGCAGCCTTAGACAACAGGTAGGGCGTTTTGTGGGTAAGGTTACTCTATTTCGATGAGAGGTTTACATTAGAGAAGATGTCAGTCAATACGAATGAAGTTTTAGAGAGCACAAACCGCCGCTTTTGGCAACGGCGGGAGTTTTGGGCGTTTTTATTACTGGTGCTGGCTACGTGGGTTCCACGGGTTTTGAGCCTTGACCATTTCGCCACGACCGACGAGCGACTTTGGCTCACGCGTTCGGCGAATTTTTACTGTGCATTATCCAAGCAGAAATTTGCCAATACCTTTCAACGTGAGCACCCTGGCGTTATGGTGATGTGGGCGGGCACATTGGGGTACCTTTGGGAAGCTCCAGAGTACAAGGACGATTGTCTGGATAAGATCACGGGCAGAGAGGATCATGAGGAGGTCTTCGAGGAGCATGGCCTGGAGTCCATCGATCTGCTGGCCGCCTGTCGTTTCTTCGGCGTGCTGGGGATAACGCTGGCACTGCTTGCGGCTTTTCCGTATGCCCGCCGGTTGATCGGATTCTGGCCTGCCTGGGTAGGGTTTATGATCCTGGCGCTTGACCCTTATCATATTGCGATCTCGCGCTTCCTGCACCTTGATGGACTCCTGAGCGCTTTTATGCTGCTCTCTGCCCTCGCTTTTATGGTCTATTTGCGCGAGTGCCGTTTCCGGGACCTGGCCATCTCTGCGGTCGCTGGGGGATTTGCCTGGCTGACCAAGTCGCCGGCGCTCTTCTTGATCCTCTTTGCCGGGCTTTTAACTTTATTGAGACTTCTGGAAACGCTGGTGCGTGACCAGGGATGGCGGGAGCTGCTTGCCTCTGTGAAGACCCGGAAGTTTTGGGCCCTCTGCTGGAAATCTGCATGGCCGCTCATGGTGTGGGCGGGCATCGCTGCTGTGGTGTTCTTTGCCCTGTTCCCGGCACTCTGGGTGGACACTGGCGCAGTTCTCTCTCGAATGTTCTTGAAAACGAACGAGTATGCCAGTGTAGGACACGGCCGCCCAATTTTCTTCGATGGACAGATCATCGAGTTGGGGGATCTGGGTCTTGAATTTTACTACTTCTACCCCCTGACCTTTCTCTGGCGCACCACGCCTATGGTGCTGTTGGGGCTGCTAATTGCTGTTGTGGCTTTTGTCCTGAAGTCATCCATCTTCAATGATAGGCGGGTGCAGCGCTTTGGGGTTGCACTCTCCTTATTCGCACTCTTTTTCACTATTGCGATGACCTTAGGAATGAAGAAATTCGACCGCTATCTGCTCCCTGTGTATCCAATGGTCGACCTGCTGGCAGGACTGGGCCTCTTTGTGGCTGCGCAGTGGCTTTCTGCGCAGCGCTGGCTGGAGCGGACCCGAAAGTATGGGATGGCACTGCTCCTTGGTGCTGCCCTGGTCGTACAGACGATGCCGGTCGTGGATACGTATCCCTATTACCTGACCTACTATAATCCATTGATGGGCGGGAGCCCTAAGGCATTGGACGTCATGCAGATCGGCTGGGGTGAGGGATTGGATGAGGCAGCTCGCTACTTGAACGCGAAACCGAATGCCGAGGACTTATGGGTAAATACCTGGTATTATTACGGGTGCTTCTCGTATTTCTTTGAGGGGCAGGGGGAATCCATGTCAGGTAAATACACCTGGCCTCAGGACCAGATAGATCGGTGGTTCTTTGACACAGATTACGTCGTGGTCTATGTCCATCAATGGCAGCGGCGCACCCCTGAACTGATGCTCAAATACCTGGCTACGCAGGTACCCGAGCATTCGGTCTGGATTGATGGGATCGAGTACGCCCGCATTTACAAGATGAGCAGCTACCTTGATTTCTATGATGCGCCGACTTACCGGACACTGGATGTCTCTCTGGGAGATCAGATCCGCCTGGAGGGGTATAATCTGGCACAGCGTCAGTTCGCACCCGGCGATGAGCTTCGTATTGCGTTCTCCTGGGAGGCGCTGCGTAAGCCTGATGAGCGCTACAAGGTTTTTGTACATCTGTTGGACGCTTCGGGGAAGCTGGTGGCACAGAGTGACTTTGAGCCCTTGAGCGGCTATCGTCCCACCGATGCCTGGGAGCTGGGAGATCGGACGCCCGATCATCACCTTCTCTCACTGCCGCCGGATTTACCGCCGGGGACTTACACGCTTTGGGCAGGCATGTATAGCGGTGCCTCTGGAGAGCGTTTGGCGATGACGCAAGAGGGAAAGGTCTTAGGGGATTCATTTGAGTTAGGGGATGTGGAAATCGGTGTTAAATGACCTTATGGGCGGAAGGGCTGTGAGGATATGTTGATGGGAAATGAATCTTTGACTATACGCCAGACTGGCAAGAAACATTGGCGTGAGATTGTGGCGCTTATCCTGTTGCTCTTTGCAATCTGGATACCGCGTTTTTTGAAACTACAGGATTTTGTGACGATTGATGAACCTTTATGGGTCACACGTTCCGGTAATTTCTATTGTGCGTTGAGCAAGGGTAGTTTTATCAATACGTTTCAGCGTGAACATCCGGGAGTTGTAACCATGTGGATCGGTCTCTTGGGTTATTTGTGGGAAGAGCCCGATTATATAGATGGGTGTTCGTTCGATATCATTCCCGAAGACCACGAAGAGGCTTTTCGAGCGAGAGGGTTCGATCCCTTGAGGCTCCTGGTGGTCGGACGATTTCTGAGTATTCTTGCCGTCACCGGGACGCTGTTTCTCTCGTTCTTCTATGCGCGCCGTTTGTTGGGCTTCTGGTCCGCTTGGTTTGGCTTTTTGCTGATAGCATTTGATCCCTTTCATGCGGCGTTTTCGCACTTGCTGCATTTAGATGGCATTATGAGCAGTTTGGTGTTGCTGACACTGCTGTCTTTCGTCTGTTACCTGCGAGATCGCCGCCCGCGGGATCTAATCGTTTCCGGGATCGTTGCCGGTTTGAGCTGTCTGTCGAAGTCTCCGGCAGTCATTCTCCTTCCTTTTGCCGGCTTGCTATCTCTTCTGGATCTAATAAGAAGCAGTTTGCCTCTCAAGGATAAAACTGCCGTCAAACAGGCTGTGTGGCGCTCTGCCTGGCCCCTGATTGTTTTCGGTGGGATGACGGTGGCGGTCTTTGCGCTGCTTTGGCCCTCCATGTGGGTTGACCCCGTGGGCACAGTGCTGCGGGTTTTTGACAAAGCGAATCATTATGCTGCTGTTGGCCACCGCAATCCAATCTTTTTCAATGGCCACATCGTTGAAGATGGCAATCTGGGCCTCGAATTCTATTATTTTTACCCTTTGACCTACCTGTGGCGCAGCACTCCGGTCGTGCTTGCCGGATTATTGGCTGCCGTCATTGCCTTTGTCATAAAATTTGGCCCCTTTGGCGACAAGATAACGCGCTGGTTGTGTGTTGATCTGGTGCTGTTTGCCGCGTTCTTTGCTTTGATGATGACCCTGGGTGGGAAAAAATTTGATCGTTATTTGCTGCCGGCATATCCCGTGCTTGACCTGGTGTCGGCCCTGGGATGGATCGGATTCACGCAGTGGTTTGGACGACTGAGCGGAGCAGTTTTACGACCCAGGATAAAACTTGTCCTGCCGCTGGCTTTAGTCGTGCTGGGGCAGTTGGTTCCCCTGGTCAAAAGCTTCCCTTATTACTTGAGCTACTATAATCCTCTGATGGGGGGGAGTCGTAAGGCTCCCGAGGTCATGTTGATTGGCTGGGGCGAGGGGCTGGATCAGGCAGCAGCATACCTTAATGCGAAGCCGGGCGCGGAACAGATGAAAGTATTTTCCTGGTATGAGCCTGGCAGCTTTTCTTATTTCTTCAATGGGATAAGTGATGGAATCCCGGCCCGACATAAAATAGAGGATGTCAACTGGGGGACTGCCTTTTTTAGCTCCGATGCCTATGTTGTCACTTACGCGAATCAGTGGCAGCGTAGGGAATCCTGGCACCTGATTGACTACCTTGTGACGCAAACCCCTGAACATACTGTGTGGATCAATGGGCTGGAATATGCCCGAATTTATAAGTTGAGCAGTCACTTAGATTTCTACAACGCGCCGACTTATGAACGTGTCGATGTCATGTTGGGTGAACACATCATGCTCGAGGGATATGATGTGGCCCGGCGGGCGTTTGCACCAGGAGAATCGGTCTTTATCTCGTTGGGGTGGCAGGTTCTGGAAGCTCCAGGGGAGAAGTTAAAGGTCTTTGTGCACGTGTTGAATAGCTCTGGCGAACTCGTCTCACAGAGCGACGGGGAGCCTATGGTGGGACTGCGACCTACGGATGGATGGCGTGAGGGAGAGCAGGTAGCAGATCACTATAAAGTTGTACTTCCGGAGGGACTGCCAGCCGGAGAGTATACGTTAAAGATTGGCATGTATCACCTAAGCGGGGAACGCCTGGGTATGACGCAAAATGGAAACTCGATAGGTGATACGTTTGGCCTGGGGACGATAACGATACATCAGTGAACGCAGGTAGGCCGAATCGTAGGATGAAGATTGTAGATGCACACAGGTGGCGTGGGACAGGGCGCGAGCTATTAATCTGTTTGGCGCTGCTTGTGGCTCTCTGGGTACCGCGTGGGCTGGAGTTGGATCGCTTCGTGACGGTGGATGAGCGATTGTGGCTGGTGCGGTCGGCGAACTTCTACTGTGCCCTGAGTGAGGGGGACCTGGAAGCGACATTCCAGTCGGAGCATCCTGGGGTGACGACGATGTATGCCGGGATGCTGGGCTTTCTCTGGCAGGCCCCTACCTACCGTGAAGACTGCGTCAGCACGCTTGAACCGGGGGCATTCGAGGAGCTCCTACAACAGCAAGGGCGTACCCCAGTTTCACTCCTGGCCGCCGGACGGTTCTTTGTGGTGCTGGAGGTGGTGTTAGCGCTGGGGGTAGCGTTTCTGTATGCGCGGCGACTGCTGGGGCTGCTTCCGTCAACGGTGGGCTTCCTGTTGATCGCGTTCGACCCCTTCTTTGTGGCACACACGCGGCTGCTGCATCTGGATGGATTGCTCAGCAGCTTCATGCTGCTGTCGGTGCTGGCTTTCTTGAGCTATTTGCAAGATCGGCGGTTGCGGGATCTGATCGTATCGGGCGTTGCCGCCGGGCTGAGCTGGCTCACGAAATCTCCTGGCCTTTTCTTGTTTCCTTTTATGGGGCTGCTGCTTGTATGGGAGTTGGCGAAGGGCTTTAAGCCTGGCGATAGGGTTTCCGTCATTTTTAAAGCTGCTCGGCAGGCCTTTTTATCCATTTCCGGCTGGCTGGCTGTGGGCAGCTTCACTGTTCTGCTCTTGTGGCCGGCGATGTGGACGGACCCTATAGACGTGTTGGGAAAGATCTTTTACAAAGCTACCCATGATGCGCAGGTGGGGCATAAGTTCCCCATCTTTTTTAACGGCGTAGTCATTCCTAATGGGCGCCTTGGAAATGAGTTCTTTTACTTTTACCCCCTGACCTATCTCTGGCGCATTACTCCGTGGGTGCTCTTGGGTTTGCTATTTGTGTTACTGGGGCTATTGTGGCTTCGTTTGCCTTCTAGAAAAAGGCAGGCAGTGTCAGCCCTTGTCGTATTTGGGATTCTGTTTACTGTGATGGTCAGTCTGGGCACCAAAAAGTTCGATCGCTATATGCTTCCGATTTATCCTGTTTTGGATCTGGCAGCCGCGGCCGGATGGGTGCTGGCTGCGCGTTGGCTGCGCGATCTTATGATCGCGCGGTACGATTGGGTGCGACTCAGCAAGTGGTGGCTGCTGCCTTTGAGCCTTATGGGTATGGCCCAGATGGCGATGGCATTTAGTACATTTCCTTACTATTTGAGCTACTATAACCCTCTCATGGGGGGAGCGGCAAAGGTTCCTGACGTTATGATGATTGGGTGGGGAGAAGGACTTGATCAGGCCGCCCGTTATCTCAACGCAAAGCCTGATGTCGGAGACTTGCAGGTCTTTTCCTGGTCGGATCCGGCCTGTTTTTCCTACTTCTTCACGGGGATGAGTAAAGACACTCCGACAGAGGATGAGTTCATACTCGATCCCGAAATAGTCGATGAGTTTTTTGACGCTGATTATCTGTCTGTTTACATTCAGCAGCAGCAAATAAGACTTCCGGCGCAGTTGTTGGATTATTTGGCGTTGCAAACACCGGAGCATTCTATCTGGATTGACGGACTGGAATATGTGCGTATCTACAAGCTCGATGAGGACCTCTCTGCTGCTCCTACCTACGAGAATGTTAATGCTTTGTTGGGCCAGATGATTTACCTTGAGGGGTATGATCTTCCAGAGCATGAGTTCTCACCCGGAGAAGTTGTTTCGATTGATCTTTCTTGGCGGGTTGCCCGTGCGCCGGGTG
>JAVEWB010000059.1:0-9345 GCA_034004765.1 Anaerolineae bacterium | reverse complement strand
TCCGGGACGGCCGCCTTCGCCAAGATGCACAACCCGAATGGCAACCGTCCCATCATCGGGATGGCTGCGCGGCTGGCCACCGAGAAGGGCGTGGAAGTGCTCCTGGAAGCTTTCCCCCGCATTCTGGAACGTTATCCCAGGGCCCGCATTCTCTTCGCCGGGCAGCACCAGGACGTCATGGGAGAGCAGGCTTATGCCCACCGTCTGGCCCCTATGCTCTACCGCTATCAGGAAAAGGGACAGTGGAAGTTTCTGGGGGTCTTGAATCCCCTGCAGATGGCAGCTTTCTACCCCAACCTGGATCTCCTCGTCGTCCCCAGCCTTAATTCCACGGAATCCTTCGGGCTGGTACAGATCGAGGCGATGATCCACGGCGTGCCCTGCGTGGCCAGCGACCTTCCGGGCGTCCGACAGCCGGTCTTACAGACCGGCATGGGTGAAATCGCACCCGTAGGCGATGCAGAAGGGCTGGCCAAAGCCATGCTAAAGGTTCTGGATCATCGCGAGCACTACCAGCGCCCCGGAGAAGAAATCGCCGCCCTTTTCTCGACCGACCAAACGGCGGCCGCATACGAAGCGCTCTTTGAAGAGATCCGGGGGACACTGCACTGAATCCGTATCACAGGAGAACGAATCATGCCCTTTGATGAAAAACCGAAGCTGACGCCGGAGGAAACCTCAAAGCATCAGGAGACCCCGCCGCCGGCTGACCCCACCATACGGCTCAGGGTGGTTCCCCGGGAGTCCACTGCCCCCGCCGCCGAGCCGACGCGGCTGCTGCCAACGACCAACAGACCCACCCCTACACCCCACCCTGTGCCGGAAGAAACCGAGCCCACGCGCTATATTCCGCTGCCAGCCCAGCCACCTCAACGCGTCTCGACCGCGGCCGACGAAACGCAGCGCATCACACCCGTGCCGCACCCCACCCCGCCGCGGCCAACGGCAGAGACCGAACCCACGCGGCTCATCCCACCGCAGAGCCAGCCCACCCAGCGCGTTTCGACGGCCAACGCCGAAACGCAGCGCGTCGCACCGGCACCGCGGCCCACGCCGCCACAGTGGGGAGGACCGCCGACACCACCGCTGCCCCCTGCCCCTCCCAAGAAGCGCCGGACTCCCTGGACCTCGATTCTGCTGTGGGTAACGGTCGCCGCCGTCGGCGCTTTCCTGCTGGCGCTGGTCGGTGTAACCGTCGGCTACGTGGCGCTGGCCTCCCAACTTCCGCCGGTAGAAGAACTGCGGCAGCGCCAACCCGACTTCGCCAGCAGCCGCATCTACGATCAGGATGGGAATTTGCTCTATGAATTGGCCGATCCCACGACGGGCCTGCGCACCTACGTCACCATCAACCAGATATCGCGCGATCTGCAACTGGCGACTGTCGCCACAGAAGATCGAAACTTCTACGTCCACACCGGATTCGATCCCATCGCCATTGCGCGCGCGGTCTACTACGCTTTCCTGGAACAGGAAATCGTCTCCGGCGCGAGCACCATTACCCAACAGGTGGCCCGAAATATCCTGCTGGACGCCGAAGAACGCACGCAGCAGACAGCAAGCCGCAAAATCAAGGAGATCGTCTTAGCTCAGGAACTGACCCGCCAGTACACCAAAAATGAGGTTCTGGAGATCTACCTGAACAACAACAACTATGGCAACCGCGCCTACGGAGTCGACGCTGCAGCCCGAACCTACTTCGGCACCTCAGCGGGCAGCCTGACGCTGGCACAGGCCGCCTTCCTGGCGGGGCTGCCACAAGCTCCCGCCACCTACGATCCGTACCACGGCGGGCTGGACGCCGCGCTCAAACGCCAGAAGGTCGTGCTGGGATTGATGGTGGAGGACGGGTACATCACCGAGGAACAGGCCGCGGCTGCCGCCGCCGAGATGGAAGCCTATGAGTTCAAGCAGCTTGTCACCGAACGCATCCCGGCCCCACACTTCGTCTTCTACGTGCGGCAGTGGGTCGAAGAGCAGTTGGGCGCAAATGCGCTCTATCACGGCTCCGGCCTGCGTATCTACACCACCTTGAACGCCGATTACCAGCGCATCGCCGAGGAAGAGGTCAAAGCGGGCATCGAAGCGCTGGCAGGGCAGAATGCCACCAACGGCGCCATGGTCGCCATCGAGCCCGCCACCGGCCACATTTTGGCGATGGTAGGCAGCGTCGACTTTTACGACGATGTGATCGGCGGGCAGGTCAACGTGACAACGCGCTGCCGTCAGCCTGGCTCGGCCATCAAGCCGCTGACCTACCTGGCGGCCTTCGAGAAAGGCTGGACACCCGCCACGATTGCCTGGGACATCCCGACGACGTATACCGATACTGCCGGGAACACCTACACGCCGGTCAATTACGACGGGCAGTTCCGGGGGCCGACCTCGGTCCGTACCGCGCTGGCCAACTCGCTCAACATCCCCGCTGTCAAGGCGCTGGAGTACGTCACCGTCGACGGATTGCTCTCCATGGCAGACCGGCTGGGGGCGACTTCGCTCGTCTCCCCCCAATTGGAATGCCCTGACTACCCGTACGAAACGCGGCCCTACTACGGTCTGGCACTCACCCTGGGCGGAGGAGAGATGAAGCTGATAGACCTCACCGCCGCTTACGCGACCTTTGCCAACGGGGGGCTCTCTCTTTCCCCCACCCCGGTGCTATGGATCGAGGACAATCAGGGGACGCTTCTGCTCGATAACCGGCAGCGACAGGGCAAACAGGTCGTCTCCCCACAATTGGCCTACCTGCTCACCCACATCCTCTCCGACACACAGGCGCGCTGCCTGGTCTTCCAATGCCCCAGCCGGCTGGAACTCACCGGTCGTCCAGTGGCAGCCAAGACCGGCACAACGAACGATTACCGCGACGCCTGGACTTTAGGCTACACCCCCGATCTGGCGGCAGGTGTCTGGGTAGGGAATAACGATAACACAGAAATGTTGAGCATCGCAGGCAGCAGCGGCGCGGCCCCCATCTGGAACGCCTTCATGACCCGCGCAACCGAGGGCACGCCGGTCCACGAGTTCCCGCGCCCCCAGGGCGTGGTCGAACGAGAAATCTGCACGCTCTCCGGAGCCGAGCCTTCCGCCTACTGTCAGGAACGGACGAAGGAGATCTTCGCCCTCGACACCCCACCGCCCGCGGCCAGCCACGACTGGCTCCAGAAAGTGGAGATCGACGGGGTCAGCGGTAAGCGGGCCAACCAGTTCTGCCGCACAGCCGTTACGGAAAAGGTTATGATCGTCCTGGACGAGGTCCAGGACTCAGGTGGACGCGAATGGCTGCGGCAGTGGGCAGCCTCTCACGGATATGAAACGGCCCCACAGGAGTATTGTACCGCCAGTGCCTCCTCGGATCAGGTGCGCCTTCTCCGTCCGCAGAATGGCGATGAAGTCTACAAAGAAGTGGAGATTATCGGCATCGTTGCACTGGAGAACCTGGAGCGCTACGAGCTGCAGTACGGGTACAGCAGCAGCCCTGAAGCATGGGGAGCCCTCAGCGGCCCCCACACGACCCCCGTCTCGGAAGGGGTGCTGGCCACATGGGACACCGAGGATCTGGAACACCATGAATACACGATTCGATTGGTGGCTTATACGCAGCAGGGCGAGATCTTCGAAGATCGCGTGGTTGTAAAAATAAAAGGGCCGACTCCCACACCAACGCCGGAGGCCACACCCACGCATACCGCCGCACCGACGGATACCGCCACCCCTACCCTGGAACCCACACCCACATCAGAGCCGACGGAGACGCCCATCAGCACCGACACGCCAACACCCACCGCCACGGCTGCGCCGGAAACGCCGACTTTCACGCCGGAGCCGGTGGAGCCCACCGCAACGTGGACACCGGAGGCGCTCACACCCACCGCAACGCTCACCGAGACGGTTCCGACGCCGTGAAAAAGAGGAGGCTCAGGCCTGTATCGTAAAATCCGTCTCCCTTCTTTTTCGCATTTGACAGAGACGGTATTCATGTTATGATAGCACGTGTTCAATTTATCAGCATAGCCAGCGAGTCAAAGGGGGCTGCCATCAGTAAGGAAAGATATCGCGCCAACGAAGAGATTCGAGCGCCAGAAGTTAGAGTCATTGGAGCCGAAGGGGAAAACCTGGGCGTTTTGACCGTCAAGGACGCCATTCAGGCCGCCCGTGAAGCCGGGTTAGACCTGGTTGAAGTCGCTCCAAATGCCGAACCGCCTGTCGCCCGAATTATGGATTTTGGAAAGTTCATTTACGAACAGTCCAAAAAAGAAAAGGAAGCTCGCAAAGCGCAAAAGCAGGTTGAGATTAAAGAGGTACGTCTGCGGCCCAAAACCAATGAACATCACCTCGGCTTCAAGACGAAGAATGCCCGCGAATGGCTTGAAGATGGAAATAAAGTAAAGGTGCGGGTGCGCTTTCGAGGACGCGAGATCACTTACCCAGAATTGGCTTTAGGCCAATTGAATGAGATTGCTCAAGAACTCGATGATATAGCTAACGTAGAGCTGGCTCCACAATTAGATGGTAAGACCATGTTAATGGTTTTAGCGCCGAAGAAAAAGTAACGGGTTGGGAGGAGTTAACGTGCCAAAGATCAAAACTCATAAGTCTACTTCCAAGCGTTTCCGCCTTTCGCAGGGCGGAAAAGGTGAGCTCATGCGCACCAAGCAAGGGAAGAGCCATTTCCGTCGCAGGAAGTCAAAGAGGGTGCTCGGTATGTACGATGAGATGTTCGTCGTCACGCATAAGGGGACCAAGCGCCGCGTGGAACGGCTGGCTCCTTATCTGAACGAGAAGGCATAGAGGTGAGTCGTGAGAGTTAAGGGTGGAATTGTAACACATCGTCGTCATCATAAAATACTTAAAATGGCGAAGGGCTATTACGCGACCCGGCGTAAGCTTTTCGTCCGTGCCAATGAAGCGCTGCTGAATGCGTTGGTTTACAGCTATCGTGACCGCCGCAATCGCAAACGCGATCTGCGCAGATTGTGGATTACCCGCATCAATGCCGCAGCACGGTTGAACGGTCTTTCCTACAGCCAGCTCATGCACAAGCTGCAGGCCGCCAATATTGCATTGGATCGCAAGATGCTGGCCGAGTTGGCCGTCAGCGACCCCAAAGCCTTCACGAAGATCGTCGAAGCCGCCGGATAGAACTGATTGCTAATCTTTGAACATAAAAGGGGCGTTGCCTTTACAACGCCCCTTTTTGTCGTCCCGGTCAACTAAAGGGAAGGGCCAAGCGGGATCTCATACGGTGGAGCCATGAGCTGCTCCAGGTAAGCCAGCTCCACCCGGCGGCGCGCCTGGATTTCCCGGCGTGCAGCGCGCATGCGAGAGATCCCACCAAGTCCCGCCAGGAGGCCGCGCAGTGTCGCCCGTGCCTCCGCCCCCCGCCAGGCCCGCAGCGCCTCCCAGGCTAGGTGCAGTTGTGCCCCTACCACCTTCCGTCCGTAGCAGCGCCACAGATCGGCGGGATAATTCTTGACCAACGTATACACGCGGTTACGCGCGTCATGGAACGACGCGATCACGCCGCCGCCGGAGGCTTTCAACTTGTGATAGACGACCGCGCGGGGCACGTAGAGGCACCGCCAGCCGGCCAATTGCGCTCGCCAGGCCAGATCCACATCCTCAAACGAGAAGAAGAACGCATCATCCAGCAGCCCAATCTCATCCAACATACGCCTGTGGTAGGCAGAACTGCCCCCACAGGCACTGAAGACGTAGGCCTCATGATCGTACTGTCCCGCATCCTTCTCCCAGACACCGCGGTTATGTGCCAGCCCATCCACCGTCACGTAGTCGCCTGCCGTGTGGAAGACATCCCGACGATCGAAGAGCAGCATTTTCGACGCGACCAGCCCCACCTCCGGATGGCTCGCGAAGGCCTCTACAATCGCCGCAAGCCAGCCACCATCCACTTCCGTATCGTTGTTGAGCAGCACCTGGATCTCGCCGTGGGCAGCACGGAAGCCTGCATTGCACGCACCGGTAAAGCCGCGATTCTCATCGAGCACCAGCGTCTGAACCGTTGGATAGCGTGCCAACACCTCCAATGAATCATCCTGTGAGTGGTTATCCACGACCAGCGTCTCGAAATCGCGGAAGGTCTGGCGGTCCAGACTCTCCAGGCACACCGGAAGGTAATGCGCCCCGTTCCAGTTGGGGATAATCACCGAGAGCAGTGGGGCCATCACCGGACCTCCCCTGCAAGGCGACACTCTGTCTTATGCCTGAGATCCATAGCCCGTCTTTTGCAGGAAATCGGCCAGGGCCGCCCGCCAGGGACGCAGACGGATCCCCAGCGCTGCCGCGGCGTTGTTCGCCAGCGGCGCATAGAGCGGCGGCGCGCTGTCGCGCTTGAATTCACAAGAAAGGATCGGCGTGATGGGGACTGCTTCTCGATTGCCCAGCCGCAAGATCTCCTCGGCGAACTCGCAGCGCGAGGCAGGCCCGGCATTCACCAGGTGGTAAATCCCATACGCATGGGTCTGGATCAACTGCACGATGGCCGCTGCCAGGTCCTCCACGTAGGTGGGATTGCTCACCTCATCCGTTACCACCCGCAGTGCCCCTTGCTCGTCGGCAAGCTGAATGATGCGATGGGGGAAATTGCGTCCGCCTGCCGCATAGAGCCAGGCGGTGCGCACAATATAAAATCGCCGAAGAAGGCTCCGAGTATACCATTCAGCCGCCCCCTTCGACCGGCCATAAGCATTGATCGGATTGAGCGCATCCCACTCGTCGTAAGGTTGTTCCGCCCGGCCATCGAAGACCTCGTTGGTGCTCACCGTGAGCAGCTCCGCGTCCACCTCTGCCGCGGCGAGTGCCACGTTCTGTGTCCCCATCCCATTGGCGCGGTAGGCGGCTTCCGGATCGCGTGTACAGCCATCGACGTTGGTCATCGCCGCCGGGTGCAGGATGAGGTCCGGCCGGAAGCTGCGCACCCGGGCGGTGAACCGCTCGCGATCCGTAATGTCATCATCGGGCAGATCAACCCCCAGCACTTCGTGGTCGGAGAGCAAAGGAAGTAACGTACGGCCCAGTTGCCCTTTGCAGCCGGTGAGAAAGATCTTCAATCCATGCCTCCTTAAGAAAAATCGTGCGTGCACAACTTTAGCACATTCCAGCGATTTGACCATTAAGACTGAGATGATTTTGGTCGCAGCCCAACCGCGCCCAAAATCACCTTATTTGCTTCAAAACGGGAACAACAGCGGCAGGACCAGCAGCACCACGCCCATCACCAACACTTGCAACAAAACACCGACTTTCACATAGTCTCCAAAACGGTAACCGCCCGGGGCCATCACCATGGTGCTGCTCAACGTCGCCATAGGGGTGGCAAAGGCGGTGGAGGCGGCAACCGCGATCGCCATCAAGAAAGCATGCGGCGCGACGCCCAGGGTCAGAGACGCCTGGTAGGCAACGGGAGCCATCAATACCGCCGTCGCCGTGTTCGAGATGAATTGACTCAGAAGAGCAGTCAGGATAAACAGGCCGAACAGTACAGCCAGCGGCCCATACGCTCCCAACGTTGCCGTCAAAGAAGCGGCCATAAACTGCATCCCCCCCGTCTTTTGAAGCGCTGCGGTCATGGAGAGCATCCCCGCCAGCAGGATGACGCTCTGCCAGTTCATCGCCGCATAGGCCTGCTCCATCGTCAGACATTCCGTGAGCACCATCGCGACAGCAGCCAGGAGCACGGCCACGACCGGCGGGAACACGTCGAAGGCCATCAACCCCAGCATTACCAGCATGATCCCCCCTGCGACCAGCATGCGCCGGGTGGAGCGCTGAACGTCCAGCATCTCTCGAGGCATCCCCACAACGATGAAATTGCGGTGTTCCTCCTGAAGCAGGCGGATTCGCTTCCAGCTTCCTAACACCAGGAGCGTGTCCCCAAAACGCAGCTTCATGGCGGCCACATTTCCCAGGAGCGGCTCACCCAGCCGCCGCACCGAAAGCACCGTGACATTGTACTTATCCCGGAAGCGGACCTCCTGCAAAGTCTGGCCAATCAGTTGGGAGCGCGGCGGCAGCAGCAGTTCGACCATTCCGGCCTCTTCGGAGAGCAGCCCCGGCTGCTCCACCTGCGGGAGAATCCCCAATCCTGTCTCCCGCGCCAGGGTGCTCACATTCTCCGGTGACCCCTGGACGTGCAGGATCTGATCCGTACCGAGCACCGTTTCGGGGCCTGCCGGATAAGCGGCCTCCGGCGGCTTTTGGATGTCAGGCCAGGGCTGCACCTCCAGGATACTGACATGATAGTGGGCTCCAAACTGCGCGCCGGCCACCGTCATCCCTACCAGCGGTGAGGAGGCATGGATCCGCAGCCGGAAGAGATTATCGGGGAGATGGTACTCCTGCGCAAGCTCATCCACCGAGAGCAGCCCCTCGGGGTCGGCGTAAGCGGTCACCGCCTCCCGCGGATGCGCCGGCAGCAGGCGGCGGCCCCACAGAAGCATCGCCCCCACCCCCACCACCAGGGTCAGCAGCCCGACCGGCGTGAAGGAGAAAAAACCAAAGGCCCGCAGCCCGTGGGCGGCAAGTTCGTTGCTCACCACCAGATTAGGCGGCGTGCCGATCAGTGTTAGCAGTCCCCCAATCAAGGAACCAAAAGCCAGCGGCATTAGAACCTTCGAAGGGCTGATCTTGGCCGTCGAGGCCATGTTGAAGATTGCCGGGATCAGCACTGCCGTCGTGCCCGAGGAGCTCATGAAAGCCGAGAGAAACGCGCCCGCAACCATCGCCACAAAAATCAGGCTCTCTTCAGTCTGGCGCGTTGCCCGCCCCAAAACGTGGCCGATGGCATGGGCAACCCCCGTCTGGAACAGCCCGTCGCTGACGACGAACAGCCCGGCACTCATCAGAACGACGGGATCGGAAAAGCCCGCCAACGCCTCGCCAGGCGTGAGGATGCCGGAGACGGTCAGGATGAGCAGCAAGAGCACAGCCCCGATGTCCATCCGCAGCCGCCCGGTCACAAACGCAACGACAATCAACAGCAGCAATCCAAAGACAAGAACCATCGCCATTTTCGCAGCACTCCTGGTGTCCGACGGTATATCCCATGATACCACAAAGTCGAAGGCAAACAGCATGTAGGACAATCCAGTGGAATGTCCCCACCTACGGAAGGCATCCCTTATGGCCTTTAAACCAGTCAGCCGGCAATACCCGTCCGCCCAGGGCTAAAGCCCCGGTCTGATATCCAAAACCCGCTGAAGCGGGTTGGGAACCGGTTTTAACCGGTTTGGGTTATCAGACGCCGAATTCATTCGGCGGCGGTGTAGAGCCAGTATTACCGGATTATTTTCTTAAAGTTCATCAGGGGTGATCTTATCGGGCCGA
>JAVEWB010000058.1:0-9712 GCA_034004765.1 Anaerolineae bacterium | reverse complement strand
GCCCACCGTGGAGTGGAGTTCCATCAAGCAGGATCTGCACCGCCGTGATTTCACCATCAACACGCTGGCCATCTACCTCAACCCCACGCATTGGGGGGAGATGCTGGATTTCTTCGGTGGGAAAGAGGATCTGGAAAATGGTGTGATCCGCGTCCTTCACAGCCTCAGCTTCGTCGATGACCCCACGCGCATCCTGCGCGCGGCCCGGTTCGAGACGCGGCTGGATTTCCACCTCGACCCACGCAGCGAGGCGCTGATCGCCGAAGCACTGCCGCTCCTCGACCGCGTGACCGGCGGCCGCATCCGCCACGAGATGGAGCTGATCTTCAAAGAGGTCAGGCCCGAGGCGGCGCTCGAACGGCTGCAAGCGCTGGGTGCGCTGCAGCAGATCGATCCGGTCCTCACCTGCGAGGAGTCCGTCCGCACGCTCTTCGCGCGGCAGCGCGAGGAGCTAAACAGCGGGTTCTGGGAACTTGACGAAGCAGACATCCGCCGCCTCCACTGGCTTCTCTTCCTCTCGCCGTTTGACAAACCGACCTTGAAGCGTATCGCCGTGCGGTTGATGATGTCCGGCGAGCTGCGGGAATGTCTGCTCGCGCTGGCCGACCTGCGTGCACTGCTGCCGAAGCTGGACAGGCTGAGAAAACCGGGCGAGATTGCCGGACACCTGAGCCCCTTTGCCTCCCCCCTGGTAGCAGCCGCCTGGCTCCTTGCCGAAGCCCCGGCCACCCGCGAGAAGCTGCTGCGCTATTGGACCGAATGGCGGCACATCAAGCCGGCGCTGACCGGCGACGATCTCAAGAAAATGGGCCTGCCCCCCGGGCCGCTTTATAAAGAGATCCTGGCTGCGTTGCGCACCGCAAGGCTGAACGGCACAATCACCACCCGCGAGGGAGAAGAAACGCTGGCCAGAGAGCTGTATCAGGCCCCCGAAGCAGACTCGCAGGAAGCCTGACCTTTCCTTTGCAAATTGACTATTACGAGTATACTCAACAGACGAAAGAATCAAGGACAGCGTATGGCACACTTCTACCCTTCATTTCAGGCATTGGAACTCGCCGACAAGATCTTCACCGAGCTTGGTGAACGGGTTTCCGGCTATCAGGGGCGCATCGGCACCGCCTGGTATTGGCGGCTGCCCGGCGGCATCCTGGTCACCTTCATCCTGGAATACACCACCACAGAGCAGCGGTGGGACACCATACGGGCTGAAGCGGCATCGCCCAACATAGGGATCTTCAACGGCGCAGTCTTCCCCTTCGCCACCTACGGCACCATCACCACCTCCCCACCCTTCATCCATGATCTGGATGGGGAAGCGGAGTGGTCCAATCGGCTCTATTTCCAGATGGGCTATCTGATCGACGATGCGACGCTGTGGCTGGAGATGCTCCGCGCCTCGATCATCGACCCGCAGATCCGCCCGCCCGCTGCGTTCCCCGATCTCAGCCCCCTGGAGCGCCGGATGGTATCCCATGCCGTGCAGGAATTAGGGGGCTTCTTCCGCCTCGAAGAGCTCTACAAAACCTTCGAAGGGGAGCTATCACGGCGCGGGCTCTCACGACTGGCCCGGAACTGGGAACAGTTAGGGCTGTTAAGCGAGCATCCACGCCGGGTGACGGTTGCTCTGCGTGCCCTGGCAGGAATAGAGAGTTAAACGGCAATCATCTGCCAGCCCCAAGTGTGCTGTGCCTTTCCAATCCAAACTTGCAATAATCGGAGGTCATCATGCCCAAAAGCGAATTGGATCAACTATGTATCAATGCACTGCGTGTCCTGGTCATGGACGGCGTCCAGAAGGCCATATCCGGCCATCCCGGCATGCCCATGGGGATGGCAGACGTCGCCTACGTCCTCTGGACACGCTACCTGAAACACAATCCCAAAAACCCTCAGTGGACCACCCGCGATCGGTTCATCCTCTCTGCCGGCCACGGATCGATGCTCCTCTACAGCCTGTTGTACCTGACCGGCTACCCTCTAACGCTCGACGATCTCAAGCAGTTCCGGCAGTGGGGCAGCCGGACGCCCGGCCATCCGGAGCACGCCCCCGACCTGGGCATCGAGACCACCACCGGCCCGCTGGGGCAGGGATTCGCCAGCGGCATCGGCATGGCCATCGCCAAAAAGCACCTGGCAGCCCGCTTCAACCGCCCCGACTATCCTATCTTCGACCACGCCATCTACGCCATCGTCTCCGACGGCGATCTGATGGAGGGGATCTCACACGAAGCCGGCTCCCTTGCCGGACACCTGGGGCTCGACGAACTCATCTATTTCTACGATGATAACGAGATCTCCATCGAAGGTTCGACCGACCTGGCCTTCACCGAAAATGTCCCCGAGCGCTTCCGGGCCTACGGCTGGCACGTCCAGGAAATCGACGGGCACGACCTGGATGCCATCGACGCTGCCATCCGCGAGGCCAAAGCGACAAAAGGACAGCCGCACCTGATCGCCTGCCACACGCACATCGCTTACGGCAGTCCCAACATGCAGGACAGCGCCGGAGCACACGGTGCGCCATTGGGGGATGAGGAAATCCGCCTCACCAAAGAAGCTATGGGATGGCCGTCCATAGAGCCCTTCTTCGTACCCGATCAAGTCCAGGTCACCTATCGGCTGGCAGGCCCCCGCGGGCAGCGGGCCGAAGCGAGCTGGCGGGAACTGTACACTCGCTACGAGAAAGCTTACCCGGAAGAGGCCAACGAACTGCGGCGCTTCCTGGCCGGGGAGCTTCCGGCAAGCTGGGAAGCCGTGCTCCCGAAATTCAGCCCCGACGAGGGCCCCATGGCCACCCGCAGCGCCTCCGGCAAGGTGCTGAACGCGCTCGCGCCGGTGGTCACTAACCTGATAGGCGGCTCTGCCGATCTCGATCCCTCCACCAAAACGTCACTCAAGGGTTACGACGCTTTTCAAAAGGCGACACCGGCAGGAAGAAACTTCCACTTCGGGGTGCGCGAACTCGGCATGGGCGGGATCCTGAACGGCATGGCGCTGTATGGCGGGCTGCGGGTCTACGGCGCTACCTTTGCCGTCTTCTCCGATTACATGCGCCCCACCGTCCGGCTGGCAGCCCTGATGCAGGCCCCCGTTGTCTACGTCTGGACGCACGACTCCATCTTCGTGGGCGAGGATGGCCCCACCCATCAGCCGGTGGAGCAGTTGCTGGCCCTCCGCGCCATTCCGGGGCTCACCGTCATCCGGCCTGCCGATGCCAATGAGACGGCGGCGGCCTGGAAAGTAGCGTTGGAGACCAAAGGCCCGGTTGCGCTGATGCTCTCCCGCCAGAATCTGCCTATCCTCAAAGAAGCAGCCGACCAGGCGATGGAGGGCGTTGCCCACGGGGCCTACGTCCTGAGTGAGACTCCCCTCAGCCGGACCGATCTGATCCTCATTGCAACAGGGTCCGAAGTTCCCCTGGCGCTGGAAGCCCAGCAGCTTCTCGCAGAGCAAAAGATCGGGGCCCGCGTCGTGAGCATGCCCTCCTGGGAACTCTTCGAAAAGCAGACCCTCTTCTATCGACTCAACGTCCTGCCGCCCACGATGAACAAGCGGCTGGCCATCGAAGCCGGGGTCACCCTGGGATGGGAACGCTACGTCGGACCACAGGGGGCCGTGATCGGGCTCGATCACTTCGGAGCCTCAGCGCCGTACAAGACACTGGCCGAGAAGTTCGGGCTGACCGCTGCCGCCGTTGCGGAGCGCGCGAGGCAGTTGCTGACGGAGTAGCGAGTGAGGATTAAGGATTAGGGAATTAGGAATGAGGAATAGGGAGCGGGGGGCACTGTGGGGCGTCTTCTTCGTCCTGTACGCCCTGACAACGGTGCGGGATGTCCTGCCGGCCGACAGCGGTGAGTTCCAGCTTGCGGCGGCCCGTTGGGGCATCCTCCATCCGCCCGGCTACCCGCTCTACACCATGGTGGGGGGACTATGGCTGCGCCTGCTCCCCCTTGGATCCCTGCCCTTTCGCCTGAACCTGCTCAGTGCGGCGCTGGCCGCCACCACCCTCCTGCTCCTTGCAGAAGCGGCGTACATCTGGGCACAAAGCTGGAAGATGTCGCAGCGGGCCTCACGCATCGGCTGGCTCGTGGCGGCGCTCACGTTGGGAAGCGCGCCCACCTTTTGGAATCAGGCCACGCTGGCCAATATTCGCATCCCCACCCTGCTCTTTGGCGCGTGGGCACTTCTGGCGTTGGCGCAGTACTACCGGACTGTATCACAGTCGGTCGAGGAAAACAAAAAGGCCGCTGAAAGCGCTCTGATCAGCCTGGCGTTGGCGTTAGGGTTAGGGATCGGGCATCACCCCTCGCTGGCCTTTCCGGCGCTGGGATATGCGCTCTACCTCCTGCTGATCGACCCCACGCTGCTCATGCAGCCCCGCCGCTGGGCACGTCCGGCGCTGGCAGCCGTGCTGGGTTGGGCCCTCCCGCAGCTCTATATCCCGCTCCGGGGTGCAATGCCCGGCGTCCCGCTTGCCGTAAGCGGCCTGAACACCTGGACAGGTTTCTGGCACCACGTTCTGGCGCAGGGCTTTTCAGGAGATATGTTCGCCTTCGCCACGCCGGCCGATCTGGCGCTGCGCGCTCCGCTGTTGGGTGCGCTCTTCGCCTTCCAATTCTCGCCGCCGCTGCTTGCAGGAATCGTTCTGGGGTGGCTGTGGCTGCTCCGACGCCACTGGCGGCTGGCGCTGGGGCTGCTGGCCTCGTGGGCCATCCACAGCTTCATCACCATCACCTACCGCGCCCCGCAGACCATCGAGTACCTGATGCCCGCCTACCTCCCCATGACGCTCAGCCTCGCGTTGGGCGCTGCCGCAGGGAGCCAGGCACTGGCAAACACCCAGCGGGTCACACGGCAGCTGCTCCCCTACGCCCTGCTCCTGCTGCTCCTGCCGCGCTTTCCCGCCTATCTCCCGGATTTCCTGGAGCTGGCCCAGGATACCAGCATCCGTGACCGCGTGGCGCCCCTGCTCGAAAGGGCTCCGGAAAACGCGCAGATCCTGGCCGACTGGCATTGGGCGACCCCCCTCTGGGTCCTGCAACAGGTAGAAGGAACCCGCCCCGACGTGGAGGTCACCTACGTCTATCCCGTCGCGGGCAAGGAGTACGATCAGGTGTGGCAGGAAGCCGCCGCAGCAGTAGGAGAGCGCCCCTTGCTGACCACGCACGCCTACCATTGGGACGGCTGGACCTCCGCGCCGCTTGGTGGGGGTTACCGCTACTACCGCACGCCGCTCCTTGAACTGCCCGCAGAATTGGGGTACCTGCCGCTCGACGCAGAGATAGGCCCGCTGCGCATTTTGGGCTACCAGATCATCGGCGAGGCCCATCCGGGAAGCAGCATCGAGCTGCGCCTGGCCTGGCAGGCGGTCGGCTCGCAGGAACCGGCCCCCTCGCTGACCGCGCGGCTCTTTGCCGGAGATGGCACCTTCCTGACCAGCAACGACCGTGCTCTGGGCAGCGATACCGCCGTCGGTGAAGTCCGCTTCACCGCATTCACCTTACAGCTACCCTTCACACTCTGCCCCGGCACGATACGCCCTACCGTGGGCGTTTACACCGTCCAGGATGGCACCTTCAACAACCTGGGGGAGATCTCCCTGCCGGAGCAGGTCGTCTCCTGTGAGACGCCACGGCTTCCCACGCAGCGCCCCTGGCCGGGCTTCGTCACGGCCACCGGGCCCTTCCTGCGCGGCGTGGATTACGACGTGCGCGGGGAACAGACCACCGCCTACCTGCATTTCTGCGGGCCCGGGCAAGCGGTTTCCCTTCAGGCCGGAGAGGCCGCCGTTTCCGTCAAAGGCCTCTCGTTGGGCGAGTGCCAGACGGTCAGCCTGCCCGTTGCTACCGGAGCCCGTCCCACGTTCAGCGTGGCACAACCGGACGGCAGCCAGGCACGGCTGCTCTCCCTCCCCTTGCCCATTCCTGAAGCGGGGGAGCTCTATATCCCCTTTGGAGATCAGATGCTGCTCACAGGCGCACGGCCCCAATCCGGGGAGGGACCGTTCGTCCTCACGCTCGAATGGCAGACCCTCCGCCCCATTGTCGACGATTACGCCGTGAGTGTGCGCCTGTATGATGCCGAGGGAGCCACGGTGGGAACCCATGACATCCAGCCGGGCCTGGGTGACATTCCCACCTTGAAATGGGTCGTGAGCGGCGGCAGGTTCCCGGACCCCCACCCCTTTACGTCACCCGAAACGCTGCCCACGGCAGCCACTGTCACCGTGTACGAACGCTTCCGGTTGTCGACGCTGCCCGGCCCCGGCAATTACGCCGTGACCTTTCCCTTACCTTGAAGGGTTGCATTCCTATTCCACCATGCTACAATGAATGTAGTTATACATAAACATAACCCAGGGGAGAGATCAACCCCTGTCGATGAACAGGTTTACAAATCCAGAATAAGAGGGTTGCGGAGGAAATCATGGGAAGCCGGCCTCCTTCCTCGGAGGAATTAGCACAACGCCGTGAAGCCGAACTCCAGGCGCTTTACCTGATCACCCAGGCCGCCAATTTTTCGGTAACGGTCGATGATATTCTGGAGCTAATCTACACGCAGATCCAGCGCGTCTTGGACACGCCGACTTTCTACATCGCGCTTGCCGATGCCGAAAGGAAGTCCCTCTCCTATGCCTTCTACGTCGAAGGCAATGAGCGCCTTTACCCGCAGGAGCAATGGCCCATTACGACAGGGTTGTCCGGTGCGATTCTCAGCAAAGGAACCCCCATACGAACGGACAATTATCAGGAAGAATGCAAATCGCGCGACATTCCACCTAAAGATCCTTCCATCCAATGCTGGATGGGTGTGCCGCTCGCCGTTCAGGATCAAGCCATTGGCGTCATGGTCGCTTCAAGCTGTGATCGTGAGATCACCTTCTCCGAAGCGGACCAGGGCCTCTTCGTCACCATCGCCTCTTACACCGCCGCCACCATCGAACGACGGCGGCTCTATGAGCGGCTGGAAACCCGCGCGCTGCAGCTCCATACCCTTAACGAGATCGGGAAGCTGCTGGCTTCGAGCCTCGACATCGATGAGGTGTTGGATCTGGTCGTACATAATGCGACCACACTGCTCGACACCGAGGGAGGCTCGCTCCTGCTGTTAGATGACGTCAGCGGCGATCTGGTCTTCCGCGTCTCCAGCGGCCCGGCCGGCGAAAAGCTCTCAGGGCTCAAAGTCCCCGCAGGCAAAGGCATTGCCGGCGTCTGCTTCTCCGAGAACAAGCCCATCATCGTCAACGATGCGCAGCATGATCAGCGCTGGTACCGGAGCTTCGACCGGACGGCGGAGTTCATCACCCACTCCCTGCTGGCGGTCCCGCTCAATGCGCGCGGCAGGACCATCGGCTTGATCGAAGTCATCAACCGCAAAAATGGGGGGATCTTCGATCAGGAAGATGTGGATCTGCTGCTCTCCTTTGGTGCTCAGGCCGCCATTGCCATCGAGAACGCCCGCCTCTTCACCACAACCGACCGTGCGCTCCAGAATCGCGTCGAAGAGCTCAGCACGATCCAGCACATCGACCGGCAGCTCAATGCCACGCTGGATTACCGCGAGGTCATCAACCTGACGCTCTCCTGGGCCATCCGCCTGACCAATGCCACCACCGGCATCATTGCCGCACTGGACGAGGGGCAGGAAGGGCCGCCGGGGCTGCACATCCTGGCCCATGAGGGCTATCCGCCCGAGATCTTCGAGCCCTACGAGGAACGGGAGCTGTGGCCCTTAGACAAAGGATTGATCGGGCAAACCGTGCGGTCCGGCCAGATCACGCTGATCGATGACGTCTCCAAGGTTTCCGACTATGTCGAATGCCAGCCGGACATCCAGGCACACCTCAGCGTCCCGATGCAGCGCGAGAACAAAGTCATCGGCGTGATCGCCATCGAATCGCAGGAGGCAGGCTGCTTTACACAAGAAGCCGTCGATTTCATCACACGGCTGGCAGAACATGCCGCCATCGCCATCGACAATGCCCGCCTCTTCCAGCAGGTACAGCGCGCCAATCAGGCCAAAACTGAATTCGTCTCCTTCGTCTCCCACGAACTCAAGCAGCCCATGACCTCGATCAAAGGCTACACGGATCTGCTGATGAAAGGGATCGCCGGAGAACTGAACGAACAGCAAAGGGCATTCCTGAACGTGATCCTCGCGAGCGTGCGGCACATGGATCGCTTGGTCAGCGATCTCCTGGACATCTCCCGTATCGAGTCAGGGCGGCTGAAGCTGGAGATGAACAGCTTCCATCCGGTTTCCATTACCAATGAAGCCATCGAGGCTTTCAGCCAGACCATGAGAGAGAAACAGCAGGTCTTCGAGATTGACATCATGCCGGAGCTGCCTAATATTTATGCCGATCGGGGACGGCTGCTGCAGGTCCTCACCAACCTGCTCAGCAACGCCAGCAAATACACACCGGAATCGGGCCACATCACGCTCAAAGTCAACCACCAACAACTGGATGGCGAGGCGTATGTCTATTGGAGCGTGAAGGATGATGGCATCGGCATGACGCCCGATGAACTGGGCAAACTCTTCACCAAATATTTCCGCTCCCAGAACCCGGCAGTGCGCAGCGTGAAAGGCACAGGGCTGGGGCTGGCCATCACCCGCAGTATTGTGGAGCTGCACGGCGGGCACATGTATGTCGAAAGTGAAGCGGGGAAAGGCAGCACCTTCAGCTTCATCATCCCGGCAGAAAAAGTGCCCCATGAGCCTGACGCAGAAGCCGCAGAACAACCTCAGGTCCCTATAGATAAGCTGGAGAACCCATGAAACCACCACGCATTTTGATTGTAGAGGACGATGACGAAGCTCGAAGTATGTACGAGCTGCTCCTGAGCCGCTGGGAGTACGACGTGGTGACAGCCGCCAACGGACATGAAGGGATCTCCGAAGCCACCAAGTCCATGCCCGACCTGATCCTGTTGGACGTGATGATGCCCGACATGGATGGCTATACCGTATGCGCGCGCCTGCGGGACGATCCAAGATTCAGTGCGGTCCCCATCATCTTTATGACAGCGCTGGACGGCTTCGACGCCCGTGTCAAAGCCTTCGGCACCGGGGCAGACGACTTCCTCAATAAAGCACAAAGCACACCGGAAGAGATACACGTGCGCGTTCAATCCGCGCTTGCACGCACCCGGCGCATCCAGCAAGTCATGACCTCAGGAGCAGCCGGCGTGGTGGTGGGGCTGCTCTCGCTGCGGGGCCGCACAGGGGTCAGCACGATCGCCACGAATCTCGCCTCACACGCTGCCGCACACGGCGAGCAGCCGGTCATGCTCATCGATCTTTCGCTGCCTATAGGGTATACCAGCATCTGGACCGGCATCAAGGGAGCACGGCACATCATCGAACTGATCTCGAAAGCGAGTTCGGAACTCAACCTCGCAACCATCAACCACTTCAGCATCCAGCACGTCCACGGCTTCTTCTTCATCCCCACCCCTTCGCGCATCGTTGACCTGCGGCAGGTACAGGTCAAGACACTGCAGCAGTTGCTGAAGATCCTCCGCGAGGAGGGGTACTTTGTCGTGATCGACCTTGGGCGCGCCACGTTGCCCCTCCTGTGGCGCGTTCCGGAGCTGTGTGACTGGTTGGGAGTCATTACCATTCCTGAATCAGCCTCCTGCGAACTGGCCAGCATCACCATGCAGGCCCTGCCCGAACAGGGTGTCACCCAGAACTCCATCCTGCT